>DATEDB010000102.1:0-5738 GCA_035286625.1 Bacteroidota bacterium | reverse complement strand
ACCGCATGGCCGACGAGATCATCACACTGCCTGCGGGAACGTATACGGTTTTTTACTCGACCGACGATTCGCACTCCTACGGAGACTGGAACAGCGACCCTCCCATGGACGAGGAACACTGGGGGATCACCATTTACGGGGCGGATAAAAACTTCAACAGGGCCGACTTCGTCGCCGGGGACAAGGCCCGCGAGACGGGGATCATCGCCGGGATCAACCGCGTGCGGGATTCCGAAAACCGGCGGACGACCTTAGACCTCAAGAAAGGCGCTCAGGTCCGGATCTACGCCCTCGGCGAGGGGCAGAACCACGAGATGTACGATTACGGCTGGATCGAAAACTCCGCCGGCCAGGTCATCTGGGAAATGACCTACGCGATGACGTTCCACGCCGGAGGCGGCAAAAAGAACCGCATGGTGAATACGACAATACTGCTCGCTCCCGGGACCTACACCCTGCGTTACCGGTCGGACGATTCCCACTCGTTCAACGACTGGAATACAGACCCCCCGGACGACCCGTCCATGTGGGGAATCACGCTTTACGAAGCGGAATGACACGGTAATGAGATGCCAGACGGGGAGTCGGCTCGACTCTCCTCTTGGAAGCGGTCGTCCCGCCGCGCATTTGCGGGGCGGGGCGATTTTTTTTACATTTTCCTGACCATGGCAGGAGACCCATCCCATGTCCAGCATCCGCAGAAGAGACTTCTTGAAGACCACCGCACTCACAGGAACCGCGATGCTCACCGGCGCGTGGCCATCCTCCGTGGCCGGGTCCCCCCGGCAAACCACGCAATCGAAGGCGGTCGCGCCGATTCTCATTACGAGCGCCAACGGTTCGGCGGCGGCGGAGAAAGCAATGAAGATGATCGCCGCCGGATCCGACGCCCTGGACGCCATCATCAGCGGCGTGAACATCGTCGAGAATGACCCCAACGACACGTCGGTGGGGTACGGCGGTCTCCCGAATGAAGAGGGAGTGGTCGAACTCGATGCGGCCGTGATGCACGGCCCCTCGTACCGGGGCGGTGCGGTCGCCGCGATCCGGAACATCAAGAATCCGTCGAGCGTCGCCCGGATGGTCATGGAGCGATCGGACCATGTCCTGATCGTGGGCGAGGGGGCGCTGAAATTCGCGAAGTCCCACGGGTTCCCGGAAGAAAACCTCCTCACCGACCGGGCCCGGGAGGAATGGTTGAAGTGGAGGGAAACGCTCAATAATGAAGACGACTGGCTTCCGCCCCACTCGATCGACGACGACGGCATAGGGGAGATCCGTCAAAACTTCCTCCGTCATTACGGGACGATCCATATGAGCGCGCTGGATACGAATGGAAACCTGTCGTGCGTCACGACCACGAGCGGACTTTCCTATAAAATTCCCGGGCGGGTGGGAGACTCTCCCATTATCGGCGCGGGCCTGTACTGCGACAACGAAGTCGGCTCGGCGGGCTCCACCGGCCGGGGGGAAGCGAACCTGTTGAACTGCAGCTCCGTCATGGTGGTCGAATGGATGCGGCAGGGCAAATCCCCCGAGGAGTCCTGCCTGCTTGCGTGCAAACGCATCAACGAACGGCAGCGGGAGAGACGACTGCAGGACGCCCGGGGGCGTTTCAAACACAACGTCAAGTTCTACGCCATTAACCGGAAAGGCGAGTACGGCGCCGCGGCGATCTGGGGGGGCTGGCAGTTCCTCATCCACGACGGGAAAGCCGTAAAAAAGCTCGACGGGGCTTATCTCTTCAAGTCATGATCCCCCCCGTTGCGACTATGGTTCCGGTTTCGTATCATACACACAGATCAAGAACATCCCTTTCTCCGGCCTCTGATTATTTGCTCTCAGTTTGAGTTCTCTACCTGAATACGCCCTTCCGGGGCGTCAGGACAGGCCACACACGATTCGGGGCGACAAAACATTCATGGACCATCAGAAAAACAAGGAATTCGAGCAGGAAGCCGTCCCGCACATGGACATCCTCTATAATTACGCCCTCCGGATGACCTCGAGCCCCGACGACGCCGCCGACCTGGTTCAGGAAACCTACCTCAAGGCCTTCAGATTCTGGGACAAATATGAAAAAGGAACTAATATACGGGCATGGCTGTTCCGAATATTGAAAAACTCGTTCATCAACAAGTATCGAAAGGAGACCAAAGAACCCGAGACCGTTGATTACGACGATATACAGAACTTCTACAATTCCATCAAGGCAGATTCGGTCGACCCGAACGATCTGCAGGCAAAAATATTCGGCGGGTTACTTGAAGACGACGTGGCCCGTGCCCTCGAGGCTCTCCCGGAGGAATTCCGGACGGTCGTGATCCTCTGCGACATAGAGGGTTTAAGCTACGAAGAGATCGCCGAGTTTGTCGATTGCCCGATCGGGACGGTCCGCTCGCGTCTTCACCGCGGAAGGAAGATCCTCCGCGACATGCTTCTGAATTACGCCCGCCGGCATGGATTTGTAGACGGCCCCGGTGACTGAATACTCCCCCTTTAAACCTGATGCCAGCCCCCTATGGATATTGATATTACCTGCATTGAAGCCCTCGAATACCTCAACGATTCGATCGACGGCCAGCTTGATCCGTCTCTCGAACGGGCCCTGCGCGCGCATCTCTCCAAATGCAGGCTGTGCGATGCCGAGAACGCGCTGACGATCGGGGCCCGCGCATCGGTCCGCCGGCATATGAAGAGGGTCGATACCCCCGCAGTCCTGAGGCGCCGGATCCTCGCTTCGCTCGCGCCGGACATCCCCGCGCGGCGCGCGGCGGGTTTCTCCGGGGTCTTCGGTGTGACGGGCTGGAGGGTGCCGCTAGCCCTCGGCGGCGCGTTGGCCATCGCCCTGCTCACGCTGTTCGTCGTCAACAGGAAACCCGGCCATACCCACACCAGGCCGCCCGACGGCAGCGTAGTGACCGAATCGTTCAACCGTTTCGACGAGGTCATCGACGGACGCCTCCAGCCCGACATCCGGTCGGACAACCCGCTCGTAGTGCAAAAATATCTGGAAGAGAGGGTGCACTTCCTCGTGCGGATGCCACCCATGAGACAGTTCAGCCTGGTCGGCGCGAACCTGAACACGGCCGAGAACGAAACGACGGCGCAACTGATTTACGAATACCACGGCCAGTACGTCTACGTCAGCCAGGACGATGCCAGGAAGCTCATCCACGGCACGCGGCGATTCATCCCTGCGCCGGTCCTGGCGGCCATCAACGCCTCCGGGTTCTACACGACCACGGGCAGGCTGACGGATTGCACGATGGCCATGTGGCTCGCGGATTCGACGCTCTGTACCGCCATCGCGGACATCAAACCGGATCTGCTCCTGGCGAATATCACCGAAGCTCAGATCCCCTGATCACCGCGTCCCCGTGGATTTCCGGAACCGCGCCTGCGTCTTCGTCCCCGCGTTGCTCGTCGCGGGGCTCATTGCCGGGTGCGCCCGCGGGAAACTTCCCCCCGAGTTGCCCGCCAACGTGGCTGAGGTCATCAGCGTCACAGAACGGCCCGACCGGACACCCAACGCTGTCTCCCTCGTGGCGGATTTCGTCCGCAAATTCTCGATCCCGTACCAGGTGGTGCTGTCCACACCCCAGATGGAGGAGGCGTTCGTGAACGTCCGTCTGATGCCCACTTCCTTCCTCGTGGATCGTGACGGCCGCGTCGTCCGGACCCTGATCGGCCTCAAGTCGAAGGCCGAGTTCGAAAGGGCGATCGACCCTCTTCTCTGAGTTCTTTGTTGTTTTTCAATCCCCTCTTGCGTAAGTTCGCTGACTCGCACACACTCACCGGACAATGACGCACGGCATCGAACCCCTCTCAGCAGTCGGTGAATTCGGACTGATCGAACGGATCAAACGGATCGTCGACACTGCCGCCGCCGGAGCGGAGGCATCGGGTGGCCTCGTCCTCGGAATATCCGACGACGCCGCGGCGTACCGGCCGGCTCCCGGGAAGCTTCAGCTCCTCACCACGGATTCTTTTGTCGAGGGGGTCCACTTCGACCTCACCTTCACCTCCATGAAGCACCTCGGCTGGAAGATCATGACCGCGGCCCTGAGCGACATCGCCGCGGTGGGAGGGCGGCCGCGTTACGCAACGCTGGGACTCTCCCTGCCGGACAAGCTCTCCGCGGGACACGTGGAGGAGTTTTACGAGGGTGTTGCCGCTTCGATGAAGGCGTATTCGTACATCGTCGCCGGCGGGGACACAACCGGTTCGGCAGGCAACATGACCGTCACGGTCACGATGACCGGGGAAGCCGACGAAAAGAGCCTGCTACTCCGGCGGGGAGCGGTCCCCGGTGATTACATCTGCGTGTCGGGCCACCTCGGCGCCTCGGTCGCGGCTCTACGCATCCTTCAGCGGGAAAAACAGCGGTACCTCGCAGAAGGCCGGAATGATTTCCACCCCGACCTCGAACCGTACACCCCCGCCCTCGAGAAACATCTCATGCCCCGTCCCCGGCTCGACCTCATCGCCCTGGTCGCGGACCGCGTCAGGCTCAATTCCGCGATCGACATCAGCGACGGCCTGGCATCCGAAGTTCATCATCTCTGCCGTGAAAGCTGCGTCGGGGCGGACATCTACGAACACAACCTGCCGGTCGAGGAGGTCACGCACCGCATCGCCGCGGAGTTCGGCGAGAACCCGACGACCTACGCCCTCTACGGGGGAGAGGAGTACGAATTGCTTTTCACCATCAGCGAGGGGGAATACGCAAAACTGGAAAACCTTACCGCCGACGTGACGGTCCTGGGACGGATCCTCGAGAAGGAGAGGGGGGTCCTGTACGTTCGCGAGGATGGGACCTCCGGGCCCCTCGTTCCTCTGGGCTGGGACCATTTCGCGGAGCCGCGATGATCGGGGACACGCCGGAATCCGGACCCGACCCCGGGAAGGCATATCTCGCCTACTGCCGCAGGCGGCTGAGCGATGAATACCTCCCGAGGCTCCTGCGCTGTCTGGACGAGCTGAGCGACGAAGATCTCTGGTGGCGTCCGAACGAATCGGCGAACAGCGTCGGCAACCTGGTCCTGCACCTCTCGGGGAATGTCGAGCAATGGATCAACGGGGGATTGGGCGGGGCGTCGTCGGTTCGCGACAGGGGGCAGGAATTCTCGCGGAGGGAGGCTCTTTCGAAAACCGAACTCGGGGAGATCATCACGGGGGTGCTTCGCCGCGCGGACGAAACGCTGTCACGATTCGACCCGGCCCGTTTACTGGAGCGGAGGAGAATCCAGGTTTACGACGTCACCTGCCTCGACGCCCTCTCGCACGTATTGGAACATTTCGCCCAGCATCTCGGTCAGATTGTGTATGTCACCAAGATGCGCAGGGACGTCGACCTCAGGTTCTACGACCTCTGAAGCCCGGCCGATTCCCTCAGCACCCTTATTTCGGTTTTCGTGAGCGATCGCGCCTCGCCGGGACGGAGCCCGTCGAGGGTGACCGGGCCGAGCGAGATGCGCACCACGCGCAGCGCCGGGTGACCTGTCGCCGCGGTCATTCTCCTGAGTTGCCTGTTCTTCCCCTCCCTCAGGGTCACCTCAAGCCACGATGTCGGGATGGTCTTCCTGAATCGCACCGGGGTCCGTTTCGGCCCGATGTCCGGTTCTGAGGGCAGCAATCGGACATCGGCAGGGAGGGTTCTGACACCGCCGATCAGGATGCCCGCGCGCAGAGCGGAAAGCGCATCGGCCGACGGCTCCCGTTCCACCTGCACCAGG
>DATEDB010000101.1:0-4524 GCA_035286625.1 Bacteroidota bacterium | reverse complement strand
CCCGTCGACGGTGAAGGTCGAGATCTTCTCGCCCGAGCAGCGCATCTGTTCGAGGGCGTCGGTGAGCTGGAACTCGCCTTTTGTCTTCATGTCCTTGCGCATGATGTGGTCGATCGACTCGAGGAGCTTCGCCGGCCGTTTGATCCAGTAGAGCCCCACGATGGCGTGATTGCTCGTGGGGTGTTCCGGTTTTTCGACCAGTCTCGTCACCAAGTCGCCTTCGATCTCGGCGATGCCGAATCGCCGGGGGTCCTCAACTTTTTTCACGCCGATGGCCGAATGCTTGCCGGCGAGTACCGGTTTGAGGTCCACGTCGAAGATCGTATCCCCGAGGATAATCAGAATGGGGTCGTCGCCGATGGTCTTCCGCGCGATGTGTATGGCGTGCGCGAGGCCTTTCCGTTCCTCCTGCTCGACGATGTCCACCGTAATGTCATAATTGGAACGGACGTACTCGCTGACCTGTTCGCCCAGGTAACCGACAATGAGTGTGGCCTCGGTGAATCCGACGCGGATGATCTTGTCCAGGATGTGCCCCAGGATCGGCTTGCCCGCGACGTTCAGCAGGACCTTCGGCAGCGTATAGGTATGGGGGCGCAGCCGGCTCCCGAAGCCTGCCACGGGGATTATAGCACGCATGTGTCCTGCGGGGAAATGGTCGTTTTCTGAATAAATGGTGAAAAGCTGTTAAATATAAAACATTATCGTGTCCCAAACAAAGGAGGACCCCCGGAATGGTACAGAAAACCCGAAAGTTGGAAAGAGGGTGTGCCTCCGGTCACGCAAACGTTGAAGATCATTTCGCTCCGGGCGTAATTGGGGACAATGCCCTGCTCCGCCCTCCCGGAACGGTCTTCGCGCCCCCGGGTCGGAGCCTCGGCCTCAAAATTTCACACAATTTTGATGAATAGGTTTATTTATGCATATTAGCCGCCGTTCGGGGGTGTCACTTGAGGAATCCGTAATGACATTAAAATTCATGATCGTCCGGGGCTGGTTCACGGCAACACTCCTGACGTTTTCCCTACTTCTGCCATCGGTTTCGAACAGTCAGTCGAGAATCGAGTACGACGGCGTTCCCCTTTTCATGAGCGGCGCGAACGTCGCGTGGGTGAATTTCGGCGCCGATATCGGGCCTGGGAACACCAATTTCACAAAATTCAGCCAATTTTTCGATTCGGTGCACGCCGCCGGCGGCAACGTGATGCGTCTCTGGCTGCACACCAACGGGGCGGTAACCCCGGAATTCAACACTAACGGCATCGTAGTCGGGCCAGGCGCGAACGCCATCTCCGACCTCCAGCAGATCCTGGACCTCGCTTACGCGCGGGACGTCGGCCTCGTGCTCTGCCTCTGGTCGTTCGATATGCTGCGCCAGTCTTTCGGGACGACCATCACCGACCGGTCCTACCTCATGCTGACCGATGCGGATGCCCGGTCGGCCTATATACAGAACTCCCTCATCCCGATGGTCACCGCCCTGAAAGGACATCCGGGAATCGTGACGTGGGAGGTGTTCAACGAGGCCGAGGGGATGAGCAACGAGTACGGCTGGAGCGGTATCCGGCGGGTTCCGATGTCCACCATACAGACATTCGTGAACCTCGTCGCCGGTGCCATCCACCGCACGGATTCCACGGCCAGGGTCACCACAGGGGCGTGGGCGTTCATCGCGCTCTCGGACGTGACATTCAACTCAAACTCCCCCACCACGTCGTCCGCATCATCGCTCTCCCAGGCTGAAAGGGAACGGATCGAAGCGGAATTTTATGAAAAATATCAGCTGCCCCTCACCGCCGAGGAGATTCTCGCTCCCTATTCCACGAACGCGAATAATTATAATTTTTACCGCGACGACCGGCTCGTTGCCGCCGGGGGCGATGCGGACGGGACCCTGGATTTTTACACGGTCCATTATTACGACTGGGGCGGAACCGCCATCTCGCCGTTCCACCACCCCTTCGCCGACTGGAACCTGGGCAAACCCTGTATCGTGGCCGAATTCTACGCCCAGACCTTCTTCGGCATCGACTATCCGGAACTTTATGACATCCTGATCAACACCGGTTACGCAGGCGGAATGACCTGGCAGTGGATCAACAACACCCAGCAGAACCGGACGAAGGCGATCATGCGTGCCCTGTACGCGGAGTACCCCTCCGCCGTGATCGTCGACCAGGTACCCGGCACCGTCTATTCCTTTACCGCGTCCCGACAGCAGGTCGAGCCGGGTCAGAGCGTCACCCTTTCCTGGGCGACGGCCTGGGGCTCGGTCGTGACGTTCAACGATGTCCCTGTGGCATCCACCGGCGATACGACCGTCACCCCGACCGGGACGACCGAATATGTGCTCGCCGCAAACGGGGTGGTGTTCAACACCGCATCGGTGACCGTCACCTCAGGCGTCACGGACGTCCCCGAAAGCCAGGACGGAGTTCCCCTGGTTTTCGCCCTGGAACAGAATTATCCCAATCCCTTCAACCCGTCGACGACCATCAGGTTTGCCGTGCCGGCCAGAAGCGACGTCAGGATCGCAGTCTATGACCTCCTCGGCCGTGAAGTGGCCCCGCTCAGGGACGGTCCTGCCGATGCCGGATACCATGACGTCACCTGGAACGCGGACGTGCCTTCGGGAATCTATTTCTGCCGGATGAGCGCGGTCCCCGTTGACGGGAAGTCGGCGCCGGCGACCGGGCTGATAAAGATGGTCCTGATGAGATAAGGGGAAAAAACCGGGGCGGCGGCGGTCGGGAGGAGATTCCGGCCGGATCGTTCAACCGCGCCGGGGCGTGCGGTCGATATGGTGCCCCCAACCGGATTCGAACCGGTGTACCGAGCTTGAAAAGCTCGTGTCCTAGGCCTCTAGACGATGGGGGCTCCCCAAAAACCGGCGAGATCCGGCGTCACCGTTTTCCAACCGTCGGAACCGTCGCTTCGCAGATCAATGCATAAAAAATCCGACTCGTGCGGACCGGAAACTTGATCCGTCCGGTCGGGGTACGCCGGGGGTGTCCAGTGGGACTTGAACCCACGACCTCCAGGGCCACAACCTGGCGTTCTAACCAGCTGAACTATGGACACCGGGAAAATTCAGTTTTAAAGATATCAAAAAATAGTCCCAGAATCAACCATATCTTACTTTTTGCCCTCCGGTGAGGGGATAGATTTCACCTCCGCTCTTTTTCTCAATATCCAGTTCTTCTTCCACAAACCGAATAACCGGAGGTTCAATCCGGTGAAAAGGATTCTGGCGCCTAACCTCTCCTTGAAACGTCTCGCGGGATAATTGAAATAATCGCTATAACTGTACAATAAGGACCTTCCGTCTGCCTCAAGCGCCTCATAACATCTGCAGCGCAAGTAGGGCTGCAGCCGGCGGCCCCTGAATTCAAATAGGGTTTCCGCACCGAACAGGTACGCTTCATATTTCTCGAGCGGACGCCTACAGGGCTCGAAACCGATTTGCACGGTCTCGCACCATGAAAGAGCCGCTATCCGCTCACCCCGTTTCAGCGCAAAACATTTTTGCCCCTCATTGAAACGGGCCCGGAGTTCGCCCCTTGATGGTGGCACCGGGTATAACTCGGCGATCGCAGAATGACTCTCTACTCCCAATTCCATGAACGTAAAATCCACGAATTTACCGGAGGGGACAGAACGGAACGGCCCTTCCTGGTAGAAATAATAAGGCTCGATCACGAAACCCACAGATCTCATCAACAGGAGCACCTTATGGACGAGCAATCCGTTCGCGACAGATGTCGGATATCGTTTTAACCTTTCGAGGAATCGACTCATGATCGCGGGGTGTCCCTGCAGGAATCGTTTACTCTGTCCCCCATCAATTTTTCACCAGCATTTCACGGGCTTCCCGCCTTGAATACGGTTCGCGTCCCAGGGCGCGGGCTATCTTCAGTGTCCTTTCCACCAGTTCGCGGTTCATAGCAAGTTTGGTGCGATCCTCATCGTACCAGATATTATCTTCAAGCCCGACCCTTACGCCCCCGCCATCCACCAGGGACATCGCGTTTGTTCGGAGCTGGGCATTCCCGACTCCCCCCGCGGACCAGATGGCCCCTGCGGGAAGCTCTTTCACCATCAGCCCGAGACTCAACATGTTTGCCTGTGCACAGGCTATGTTCCCCAGGATCAGGTTGAAGTAAAACGGGGGGTGGATTAGTTTCTTTCCGAGGAGATAATGGGCATAATTGATCATCCCCAAATCGAACACCTCCAGCTCCGGCATGATCCCGCGGTCGAGCATGGCCTTAGCCAGATCCTGGATCATCTGGGGGCTGTTCACACTCGCCTGTCTGTTGAAATTCAGCGAACTCAGCGTAAGGCTGCCGAAATCGGGCTTCAGGTTTCCCTCGAGGTTCAGCACCTCCGACCTCTCTTCGAATTTGAAAAAATCCCTGCCGCTCAGCGAGGCACAGAGAAGCAGGTCGGGGTACGCTTTTCTGATCGGTCCGATGATTCTGGCGTACACCTCTTTTTTATATGTGGGAGCCCCGGTTGATTCGT
>DATEDB010000100.1:0-4259 GCA_035286625.1 Bacteroidota bacterium | reverse complement strand
AAAAAGGACCTCGACGCGATCGAGCCGATGAAGGCGGTCTTCGAGCAGTATTACGTGAAGCGGCTGACGGGAAAACACGTCAAGAAGGCGAAAACGAAATACGACCTCATGGAGGCGATCCGGGCCGACATCCGGGACTTCCGCACAAAGCACAGGACGGACCGCTGTGTCATGATCTGGTGCGGCAGCACCGAGATCTTCATCCCGGTGGGAGACGTCCACGCCACCGAAAAGAAATTCGTGGAAGGGATGAAGAAGAACCACAGGGACATCTCCCCGAGCATGCTCTACGCATGGGCCTCGGTGATGGAGGGGGTGCCCTTCGCCAACGGCGCGCCGAACCTCTCGGCCGACGTCCCGGCGCTCATCACGCTGGCCAGGAGGACCGGCGTCGCCATCTCGGGCAAGGATTTCAAGACGGGCCAGACGCTGGTGAAGACCGTGATCGCCCCCATGCTCAAGGCCAGGCTGCTCGGCCTGCACGGCTGGTTTTCATCGAACATCCTCGGCAACCGCGACGGGGAGGTCCTGGATGACCCGGAGTCGTTTAAAACAAAAGAGGAGAGCAAACTGTCGGTGCTGCACGGCATCCTCCAGCCGGAAAACCACCCGGATCTCTACAAGGACTTTTACCACAAGGTGCGGATCAATTACTACCCGCCGAGGGGGGACAACAAGGAAAGCTGGGACAACATCGACATCTTCGGGTGGCTGGGGTACCCGATGCAGGTGAAGATCAATTTCCTCTGCCGGGATTCGATCCTGGCGGCGCCGATCGTGCTGGACCTGGTGCTGTTCACCGACCTCGCGCAGAGGGCCGGCCTGAAGGGGATACAGGAGTGGCTCTCGTTTTATTATAAAAGCCCGATGCACGCCGAAGGGCTCTACCCGGAGCACGACCTCTTCATTCAATTATTCAAGCTGAAGAACACCCTCAGGTACCTGAAGGGCGAGGAGCTGATCACACACCTCGGGCTGGAATATTACGACTGAGGCGGCCGGCTCACTCCTCCTCGGATTCCTCGAGGAGTTTTTCCACCAGCAGGTTCCCGCTCTGCGCGGCGATGACCGCCGCGAGCGCCCTGAGGGTGATGATAATCGTTGTGAAGCCGATCAGCACGATCTCGGTGGCGATGCTCAGCTCGGTGAGCGCCATGGCGGAAAAGATGACTATGTCTGAACGTCGTGGTCAAGTGTAATACTCCCGCTCTGTATCATTGTCGGAGTTTTTGCTTGATCGTTTCCGCCGCCGGTCTCCGTCGGCCCGGAAAAATCCATTTCACGGCAGTGTGGTTTTGCCAGGGATGGGGAGTATTTTCCGTCGACCACCCGCACCATGAGGGTGTCACCGATGACCCCGCAGCACATTTTCCCCTTCAGCATGAAGGTCAGCCCGCCCATCATCTTTTTTTCCTCCACTTCCCGCCGGCGGGGGAGGAGGGCGGCGCGAATCCGTCCGACAAGGTGTTCGTCATACGGCACGGGAGTTCTCCTGCAGATGACCGTGTTAAAATTCGATCGACACCGATGTCCATGGCAGGGGAACGCCCGGCGTCCCGCGTACATTCCAGGGTACGATCAGGGCAAATTCCGCCGTAAGTTTATTCGCGTGCACGCGCGTTCCCAGCGATACCACCGCGGGGTCCGCGTTCGGGGGAGCAATGAAATCGGAGATCAACTCGGTGTCATCCCCCAGCGGCAGGAGAAACCCGCCGATAAAAAAAAGTGTTCCCTGACCATCCCCCCCGCCAGGCCTCCAACCGGATCCAAGGGTCGCCGAGAGGCCGGCATCGCCGTACGTCGCGTTGACATACGGAATCGGGGTTCCTCTTCCGCCGGTTTTTTTCATATAGAACAGTCCGCAGGAGAGATCGAGATCGCCGGCCCGCACCGGGGTGTAAGCCGAGGAGATGATCATGACCCGGGAACCGGCCCCCGGAACCACCGAGACTCCCCCCGCGATCGAAAAGTGGTCTGTGACCCCGATGCCGAGCATCGGAAAAAAAAGCTCATGTAACGAGACGTATCCTTCCCCGGATTTCAGGGGCCTTGCCGTGGGCGTGAGGATCAGCCTGATGGCCGGGCGCACCGGCGGCGTTCCCTGTCCGTCCCCACCCGGCGCTGACGGTTGTGCGGACCATGCACCGACCGGGGGAGCGAGCATCAATAAAAGAAGGAGACTTCCGAACGCGGACCTCATGGCGATTCCCCGGGTGTTGAGGCGTGGTTGACGCGGACCCGGGAGGATCGGCCAGCGTGGACACATTGTATCGATAATCCGGTGTTTTGTCAAGAGAGGAAACACCCCTTCGTTACACAGGGACGGGGATGCACACAACCCGGCTTCGGCAGTGCGGAGGCCTTTGCCGGGTCTCCTCCGTTGAAACCCGCAAACTATTGACGTATATTGACCGTACGAACCATCACGGATACACGATGCCCGACTTTATACCGTATCAACCGCTCAGGTTCGAGAAACCGGATCAGCTTGCCAGGGCGCGGGAGTTTTACGAACTCTGCGCCCGCCGGAGGACCGTCAGGGAGTTTTCGCCCAGACCGGTTCCGCGCCCGTTGCTCGAAACGATCCTCCGGACCGCCGGGACCGCGCCCTCCGGCGCGAACAAACAACCCTGGCGTTTCGTGGTTGTGACCGACCCCGGCGTGAAAAAGCGGATCAGGGAAGCGGCGGAGAAGGAGGAGAAGGAAAGTTACGAACACCGCATGCCGCAGGAGTGGCTTGACGACCTGGCGGCGCTGGGAACGGACCGGCACAAGGAATTTCTCGAAATCGCACCGGCCCTCATCGTGGTGTTTTCGATCGATTACGAAAAGGAGGGGGGAAAAACCCGGAAAAATTATTACGTGAAAGAATCCGTCGGACTGGCGGCCGGCCTGCTCATCGTGGCGATCCATAACGCCGGGCTGGTGTCGCTCACGCATACTCCCAGCCCGATGAATTTTCTCCGGAAGATCCTCGACCGCCCGTCCAACGAACGGCCGTTCCTGCTCATACCGGTCGGGTACCCGGCCGAGGGGGTGACGGTACCGAATATCTCCCGAAAAAGCCCCGGGCAGTTCGTGGTGTGGAAATGAACGCCCGTCAGCGAGGCGGCAGCCTCCCGTCGGGAAAACTGCGGGACTTCGCCCTGGCCGTACTGCTCGTCGCATCGGTCCAGGCCTGCGCCCAGAAGGCAGGACCGCGACCCGGCGCCGACGCACCGGCACAGGCACAGGCGCCACCGGGCGCGGCGCGGGTGAGGACCGGCGTGGAGGTCCTGCTGTCGGGACCGATGGACATCTTCGAAGGGAAACGGGTGGGGGTCGTCTGTAATCACACCTCCGTTCTTCCCGACGGGACGCATCTCGTCGACACCCTCCTCAAGCGGGGGGTGCACATCACGGCCCTCTTCGCCCCCGAACACGGGTTCAGGGGGACGGCTCCCGCCGGCGCGAATGTGGCCGATGCCACAGATCCGTCGACCGGCCTGCCGGTCTTTTCCCTCTACGGCAGGACCACGAAGCCGAATCCCGAGATGCTCTCGGAGGTGGATGTTCTGGTGTTCGACATCCAGGACATCGGCTCCCGGTATTATACATACGCCGCCACGATGGCCTTCGCGATGGAGGCGGCGGCCCAGAACGGAAAACGGTTCGTCGTCCTGGACAGGCCGAACCCGATCGACGGCCTCGACGTGGAGGGACCGGTCCTGGACATGGGATTCCGGTCGCTGGTCGGGATGTTCCCGATTCCCGTCAGGCACGGGCTCACCGCGGGGGAACTGGCCAAGATGATCATCGGGGAAGGCTGGATCGATGACACCCGTCTGGATCTCCGGGTCGTGCCGATGGAGGGGTGGCGGCGATCGATGTGGTACGATGAGACCGGCCTGCCGTGGGTTTCCCCCTCGCCTAACATGAAATCTCTTTCCACCGCCGTCGTCTATCCGGGCATGTGCCTGATCGAGGCGACGAACGTCTCCGAAGGCCGGGGGACGGACCACCCCTTTGAAACCGCCGGCGCGCCCGGCGTAGACGGGAGCGCCTTCGCGGAAACCCTCAACGCCCTCGGGCTCCCCGGCGTGAAGTTTCGGGCGACCTCATTCACCCCCCGGGCGGGAGGGGCCGCAGGATCCGATCCGAAACACCGCGGCAGGCTCTGCGGCGGTGTGTCCCTCGATGTCACCGACCGGGGGTCGTTCCGTCCGGTGCTCACCGGACTGGCGGTGGTGCAGGCCTTCGGCAGGTCGCTCCGGGGGAAG
>DATEDB010000099.1:0-2209 GCA_035286625.1 Bacteroidota bacterium | reverse complement strand
TATCCTTCCAGCGTATTTGACGTAATTGGTGTGGGCTGAGAGTTCCACTATTCAGACCCGGCGTTTTTTCGGTGGACGGCACCCGTTGTGCGGAATCGGGGTGATGTCCCTGATGGTCAGGATCTCCAGCCCGACCGCCTGCAGCGACCGTATCCCCGCCTCACGGCCCGACCCCGGGCCTTTGACGAACACATCCACTTTCCGCAGCCCCATGTCGTAGGCTTCCTTCGCGGCCGCCTGGGCGGTCACCTGGGAGGCGAACGGAGTGTTTTTCCTCGATCCCTTGAAGCCGTTCCTTCCGGCGGACGACCAGCTGATCACGTTGCCGTACACGTCGGTGACGGTGATGACGACGTTGTTGAAGGTGGCCTTGATGAACACCTTTCCGGTGACGTCGACCTGAATTTTCTTTTTCTTGCGGGCCCCCGGTACGGAGGGAGCTGGTCCCGAAGCTGGTTTGGCCATGTGCTGTCCCTGGTCTGATTGAGCCTGTTCGTTTACTTCTTCGCCGCGGCTTTCTTCTTGCCGGCGACGGTCTTCCGTTTGCCCTTCCTCGTGCGGGAGTTCGTCCTGGTGCGCTGTCCGCGGACCGGGAGGCCCTTCCTGTGCCTGAGCCCCCTGTACGAATTGATGTCCATGAGCCGCTTGATGTTGATCTGCGTCTCCGAGCGCAACGCCCCCTCGACCTTGTACTCGCCGGTGATGATCGCCCTGATCCGAGCCACCTCGTCGTCATTCAGCTCGCTCACGCGCTTGTTATGGTCCACGTTCGCGGCGCTCAGGATCTGACGGGCGCTTGTCCGCCCGATTCCATAGATATAGGTCAACCCGATGAACGCGCGTTTCTGTTTCGGTAAATCGATTCCGGCTATACGTGCCACTCGTGAGGGTCCTTTCTGCTTTTTCTTCCGTGTCGGTGTAGTCGCCCGTGTCCGCTCAACCCTGGCGCTGCTTGTGTTTCGGGTTCTTGCAGATCACTCTCACCACGCCTTTCCGGCGGATGATCTTGCAGTTGACGCATAATTTTTTTATCGACGATCTGACTTTCATGACTGGTCCTTACTTGTACCTGTACGTAATTCTGCCTTTTGAGAGATCGTAGGGAGAGAGGTCGACGGTGACCTTGTCCCCCACCAGAATTTTAATGTAATGCATCCTCATTTTGCCGGAGATGATCGCAAGAATTTCGTGACCGTTGTCCAGCTTCACCCTGAACATCGCGTTCGGAAGGGTTTCGGTGATCACCCCGTCCATCGTGATCGGTCCCTGTTTCGCCATCAGATCGTCAGGCAGTCAGGATCATGGCTTCACCGCCGGTGACCAGGACGGTGTGTTCAAAATGCGCCGAGGGTTGATGGTCCGACGTCCGGATCGTCCACCTGTCGGGATCCACAACGACCCGGTAGGACCCGTAATTCACCATCGGTTCGATGGCGAGAGTCATCCCCTCCTCGAGGGACATCCCGGTCCCCGGGTTCCCGAAATTTGGAACGGCCGGTTCCTCGTGCAGTTTTGTGCCGATGCCGTGCCCGACGAGGTCCCTCACAACCGAGAATCCCGCCGTCTCCACGCGCTTCTGAATCGCGGCGGAAATATCGTGGACGCGGTTGCCGACCACCGTCCGGCCGATCCCATCCATGAGGGCTTCGCGCGTCACGCGCATCAGCCTGGCTTTCTCCTCGGAGATCTCGCCGACCGGGAATGTCCACGCCCCGTCCCCGAAGTAGCCGTTTTTCTTCACGCCCACGTCGATCGACACGATCTCGCCCTCGACGAGCTTCCGCTTGCCGGGGATCCCGTGCACGACCTCGTCGTCCACCGAGGTGCAGAGCGTCGCAGGGAACAGGTTCCTGCTGTCCGGTCCGTAACCCTTGAAGGCGGGCACTCCTCCCTCCATCCTGATGAATTCCTCCGCGGCGACGTCGAGCTCGAGCGTGCTTATGCCCGGCCGGATCATGGTCCCCAGGTGCCTGAGCACCCGGGCCACGATCGTGCAGCTCTCCTTCATGAGTTCGATTTCACGCGATGTTTTTTGGATTCCCGCCGACATTCCGGCCGATATTTTTTTTGTGCGCAAGATCCCCGCCCCCGGCCCTCAGAGCCTGCGTCCCTTGAGTTTACCGCTGCGCATGAAACCGTCGTAGTGCCGCATCAGGAGGTGCGATTCGACCTGCTGGAGCGTATCCAGACCGACACCCACGATGATCAG
>DATEDB010000098.1:0-2756 GCA_035286625.1 Bacteroidota bacterium | reverse complement strand
GAGCGGTCGCAGTACTACAAGAACCTCTTCGATCCGACCACGGGATTCATGAGGCCCTGGATCAACGGGGGGTGGGCGGAACCGTTCGATCCGAGAGCGGTCACATACCACCACACCGGGGCCAACTCCTGGCAGTACACCCTGGAATTAAGCGTCCACGGCGAGCAGATCAGGGCGCCGTATCTTCTCACCGACGCCTTCCTTTTCTACGGTTCGCATCTTCTGACGGGGAAGGTCGACCCTGTCGCCATCCACCCCGAATGGACGGTCAACCGGCGGGAGGCGAACATGGTGAAGATTTTGAAGCGGGCGATAGAATCCGACGATATCGGCGGGACGCCCCTGGGGAGTTGCCGTGATTCTGATCCTGTCGGTCATCTGCACTGACCATCAGACCGGTTCCCGGGCCGGCGCAAACCCGGATCCACGGAATGATTCTCTCTCCATGACGGAAGAACATGATCCCGTGCTGGTTGTCAACGGTCTGAAGGTTCCGCATAAAACTTTTGCCTTCTTCGTCATGCCCGGGGAGGCGGTTCCCATAGAACTCGCCGGGTTGTCCGACTCGGTGAGTGTCCGCATCCCGAAAAACATCCCGGCGTTGCGACGGACGAAAGAACATGGATAGTCATGGCCGGCCCCCCGGAAGCACGGGCTCTATCCCGTCGTCCTGACGGCGGGGACGGACACGATCACAAAGATCACGGCCCCTCCGTGCACGGGGATGTAAGGGGTAAAAAAACGAGATGGTAAGATGTCCCGGGGGGCGTCTTAAGAAATCCTCGCGGCCGGGGGAGAGATACTTGAGCTGAAGGTCGGAATCGAACCGACGACCTGCTGATTACGAATCAGCTGCTCTACCAGCTGAGCTACTTCAGCGTGTTACACGCCTTCCGGTTTCTCGCCGTAAAACACAGTGGGGAAGAATTCCCCCGCCTCGGCGTCCGAGCCGGCCATCCACTCTTTATTCGGCAGGACGGTCCGCTGTGTCCACTCCTTCGCCACTCCATAGGACTCATCGGCGGAGATCATTTCGATCGTATCCCAGGGACAGTACTTGACGCAGAGCTTGCACCCGATGCACACGTCCAGGTCGATCTCGACCAGTTTCTTATGGACATCGTAGTCGGGACCGGCCACCACGTACATGCAGTCGACCGGACAGACTTCCAGGCACACCTCGCACCCCGTGCACCCTTCCTGGTTGATCACAGCCAGCTCCCGGGGCCGTTTTTTCCTCGCGGGGGCCGCCGGCCTGGGCTGGGCCTGTACGTTTTCTTCCGCCATGTCCGTCAGAACGATTGGATGATGATCAATAAAAAAAATATTTCAGAGAGAACCAAACGGCCGGCCCCGTCCCCGTACACCTGTTTACTTGTGGATCCCGGGCTCCGTCATGCCGATCAGGTTGAAAATCTTGTCCAGTTGCTCGGCCGTGAGGAGCCCCCTGTCGATGACGATCTGCCGGAGCGGCTTGCCGGACGCCACGTACTCTTTCGCGATCTCGGCCCCCTTCAGGTACCCGATGTGCGGGTTCAGGACCGTCACAACGCTCGTGCTCCCCTCGGCATAGGCCTGGCACCGTTCGGCGTTGGCGGTCAGGCCGTCAACGCAGAACCTGACGAAGACATCGCCGGCGGTCGTGAGGATTTCGATCTCGTGCAGCAGGTTGAAGGCCACCACCGGCATCATCACGTTCAGCTCCAGCTGGCCGGCCTGAGCCGACATCAGCACGGTCGTATCGCACCCGATCGCCTGGAAGCATACCATGTTGACCATCTCCGCCATCGAGGGGTTGACCTTGCCCGGCATGATGGACGATCCGGGCTGGACCGCCGGGAGGTTGATTTCGCTCAGGCCGGTTTTCGGGCCGGATCCCATCAGCCGGATGTCGTTGGCGATGCGCGACAGGTCCTGGGCGAAATTCCTGACGGCGCCGGAGACCTCCACCATCGGTCTGAGGCTCTGCATCGCCTCGAAATAATCCTCGGCGGTGTGCAGGTCGATGCCGGTTTGTTTTTTCAGCTGTTCGACCATCCGTTTCCGGAACTCCGGGTGCGCGTTCAGCCCCGTCCCCGCCGCGGTTCCCCCGATCCCCAGCTCCCGGCACGCCTCCGCCGCCTTCGAGACCGCCGCGCGGTGTTTCCGGATGTTGACCCCGTAGGCGGTGAACTCCTGTCCGAGCCTCACCGGCACCGCGTCCATCAGGTGCGTCCTGCCCGATTTCACGATACCGTCGAACTCCCTGCCCTTTTTGAGAAAGGCCGTCTCGAGCTTGCCGAGAGTGGCGTCGAGCTTCAGGACTTCCATCAACGCGCCGATCCTGATGGCGGTCGGGCAGACGTCGTTGGTGGACTGCGCCATGTTCACGTGGTCGTTCGGGCTGAGAACCGAGTAATCGCCCCTTTCCCCGCCGAGAATCTCTATGGCCCGGTTGGCGATGACCTCGTTGGTGTTCATGTTGTGGGACGTGCCCGCCCCCGCCTGGTAGACGTCCACCACGAACGAGTCCCTGAACTTACCCGAGAGTATTTCCTCGGCGGCGCGGATGATGGCCTCCGCCTTTGCCGTTTCGAGAAGGCCAAGGTCGCGGTTCACGACGGCGGCGGCTTTTTTAATGTGCACCGTCGCGTCGACGTATGATTTTTTCGGTTTGATTCCGCTGATGGGAAAATTTTCGAGCGCGCGGAATGTCTGAATTCCGTAGTAGGCGTCGGCCGGTATCTGCCTTTCGCCCAGGGAGTCTTTTTCGGTTC
>DATEDB010000097.1:0-4585 GCA_035286625.1 Bacteroidota bacterium | reverse complement strand
GCCCGCACCGCCGGAAGGGGAGATCACCGTTGTATCCCGCCCGGAGCCCCAGGGTTACAGTCTCGAACAGAACTATCCCAATCCGTTCAATCCGGCCACCACGATCAGTTACGGACTGCCGGCCGGAGGAGTTGTGAGCATCGAGGTGTTCAACGTCGCCGGGGAGCAGATCGGAGGCATTGATGTGGGGTACCGCGAGGCGGGTTATCATGCCGTATCGTGGGACGCGCGGCATCTTCCCAGCGGGGTCTATTTCTACCGGGTAAGGGCGGGCGCGTTTTCCCAGATGAAAAAAATGGTTCTCCTGAAGTAGATCGGAAGGGAAAATTCCGTCGGGATTCCCTGCTCCGGATGAAAAAAATGAATGACCCCAACCCCTCCGGTTGAGGTTTTATTTTTGCCGAATTTGACCCGAATTCAATCAAAAATATCCTCAATAATACACTATTCGATATTGCTTATCCCCCCCATTATCAATACCTTACAGTTCACTTAGTATTCGTTGATTTTCCCCTCTTCGGGGAAAATTTTTCTTTTTCCATCAGTCAACAGTCGTCCATTCACATAAGGCCCGACAGCATGATCGGACAGACGATTTCGCACTATAAGATCCCCGAGAAACTTGGCGGGGGGGAATGGGTGTCGTGTACAAGGCGCACGACACGAAACTCGACCGGACGATCGCTCTGAAATTCCCACTGCAGCAGCTGGCAGCCTCTGAACAGGACAGGGCCCGATTTCTCCAGGAGGCGCGGGCCGCCGCGTCGCTCGACCACGCCATTATCTGCACGATCTGGAGATCGACCCGAACAACGGTAACGCGTACTGGATACAATCCCGGATCTACAGCACCCTTGTGGTGGGCGGATGTGCTCCATAAATCGCTCGCTCTGTACTCGAATTACCTGTCGGAACATCCCGACGACGCCTACCGCAGGATGGCGTATGCCGTCAACCTGACGTACGCGGGGAGAAACCGGGACGCCGTGACCGAGGGGAAGAAAGCCCTGAAATTAAGTTCCGGCGATCCCATGGCATCAGGGAAGAGCCGGGATACATCGAACTCATGAAGGGTAAATGAAGGGAGCCGGGCGGCGTGTTCGTTCTCTGACCGGAGAAGAATCGTTATGAATAGCATGATCAGTCCCCGCCTCCGGACGGTCCTCGCATTGGCGGTCCTCCTCTTTCTTCGCCCCGTACCGGTGTTCACCGGATCAGGAGTGACGGCCATCCGCTGCGGCGGCGTGATCGACGTGAATTCGGGAAAACGGCTCGGGCCGATGGTGATCATCGTCGAAGATAACATCATTAAAGAGGTCGGGCCGGACCCGGCGATTCCCCGGGGAGCGGAAATTGTGGACCTGGGCGACGCCACCGTGCTGCCGGGACTTATCGACTGTCATACCCACCTTCTCCTGCATGACGGACCGTACAGCGATCAGCTCCTGAAGGAATCCATCCCGATGAGAGCCATCCTGGGGGTGGAGGCCGCACGAAGAACTCTGGACGCCGGTTTCACGACCGTGCGCGACATGGAAACCGAAGGGGCAATGTACGCAGACGCCGACCTCCGGGACGCCGTCGCCGCGGGCCACATCCCCGGACCGAGGATCTTCGCCTGTACGCGATCCCTCGTAACCACCGGCTCGTACGCCCCGTTCGGGATGTCGTGGGAGCTGGACCTGCCGCACGGCGCGCAGGAAGCGGATGGAGTCGAAGGCGTGCGGCTTGCCGTGAGGGAGCAGATCTCCCACGGCGCCGACTGGATCAAGATCTACGCAGACAGCAGGTACCGGAACAGGGGCGGGGATTCCCTTGTCGGGACACCAACATTCACCGACGACGAACTGAAGGCCATTGTGGACGAGGCGGAACGGGAGGGGGTGCACGTCGCGGCCCACTGTTACACAGCCGAAGCGGCGATGCGGTCGGTGCTGGCTGGCGTGAAATCCATCGAGCACGGCCTCTACCTCGATGACCCAACCTTCGCACTCATGAAGGCAAAGGGGGTGTTCTGGGTGCCGACGCTTATCGCGTACTATACCAGGGCAAACGATTCCACCGCGAGCGAGGCCGAGCGAAAACGTTACGGGGTTTCAGCCGCCCGTCACCGGGAATCTTTCGCACGGGGATTGGAGCAGGGAGTGGCCATCGCGTTCGGGACGGACATGTACTCTCCCCACGGTGCCGGGACACGGGAGTTCGGCCTGATGGTCGACTACGGAATGAAACCGATGGATGCCATCGTCTCGGCGACCAGGACGGCGGCGCAACTGCTCGGGCTCGCGGGAGAAATCGGAAGCATCGAACCCGGGAAAGCGGCGGACATCATCGCCGTCCGGGGCAACCCGCTGGAAAATATCAGGATCCTCGAGAACGTGAGTTTTGTGATGAAGGGCGGCACAATCTATAAGAGGATAAAAG
This sequence comes from Bacteroidota bacterium, assembly GCA_035286625.1. Lineage (GTDB taxonomy): Bacteria > Bacteroidota > Ignavibacteria > UBA10030 > SZUA-254 > SZUA-254. Next base: position 2,161 of record DATEDB010000097.1, on the reverse strand, counting down.
AATGAACAATAACGCTCTCTACTCGGCGGCAACCGTCACCGCACGCGGTCTCAGACCTCACCGAAAAAGAGCGGTTCGCCCGCAAAGCACAGGCCGCCGCTGCCCTCAACCACCCGAATATCGCCACCGTCTTCGAGATCGACGACGGGGATGAACATCCCTACATCGCGATGGAGTACGTGAAGGGGAAGAGCCTGAAGGACCTTCTGCTTGAAGGCCCGATGAAAACCGGACGGGCCCTCGACGGGGACCGGCCTGATGAGCGTACCCGAGGGCGGCGTTGATGCCGTGAACATGGAGACCGGTGAACGGAAAACGCTGATCAGGGGGGCGAGCTCGGCCCGTTATCTGTCTTCCGGACACATACTCTATTCGAGATCCGGCGTGTTATACGCAGTCCCGTTCGACCCGGGACCGGGTGGAAGTCACGGGAATACCATTCCCCGTCGTCCAGAATGTCGCCGGCGACCCGACCTCCGGCGCGATGGATTTTGCCGTTTCCGATGACGGCACTCTTGTCCATGTCCCCGGCCAGATCGAAATCAACAACATCTACGACATCGACCGGAAGACTCTGAGCAGGCTCACATTCGGGGGAGTCAACAGGTCCCCGGTCTGGTCACCCGACGGCAAGAGAATCGCCTACGACCCAGTACGATGAATTCGTCTCGAGCGTGTCGCCGGACGGGAAGTTGATCGTGACGACGCAGTCGGGCACCGGGACGGAGAGCCTTACTTCCATACAGGTTGTGTTGAATTTCTTTACAGAGCTGAAGGAAAAATCCGGGGCGGGGAAAGAGGGGGGGCATGAGTTGTCAGACGGTGGTACCTTATAAAATCCTGGAGAAATGCCGCGATGTCGTGGCTGACCGACGTGCGGACAGACGGCATCACGACCCCTGTGGAGGCGTACCTGAAATCACGTCCGATGCCATGCCGGGAAGGCCAGGTAAATCCCAGGCCGGTACCCGGCGGACCGTTTAATCCTCCTCCACTCGCCGATAAATTCTGAACGATATACCCATCTAAATTGTCCGGATTTTGTACATTTTCTGTTTGCGTAGTGTATTAAAAGTGGAAAACATTATATTATTAGTTGCGTTAACCATGGTTTTATCAGGCATTTTATCCATCAAGGGACACGGATCAGCTCACCCATGATTGGAAAATCGATCTTACAGTACGATATAGGAGAAGAACTCGGCCGCGGGGGCATGGGGGTCGTCTATAAGGCCCGAGACACAAAACTCGACCGGGTCGTCGCCCTGAAGTTCCTCCCGGCGCACATCAATACTTCCGACCAGGACATCGCCCGTTTCACGCAGGAGGCAAGGGCGGCCGCGGCGCTCAACCACCCCAACGTCTGCACGATCTACGATATCAAGGAAAGCGACAGGCTCCATTTCATCGTCATGGAGTTCGTCGAGGGCCAGACCGTCCGGAAAAAGATTTCGGCCGGCCCGATGCCGCTCGACGAGGTGCTGCGATACGGACTGCAGATTGCCGACGCCCTGCAGGAGGCCCACGCCCGGGGCATCGTGCACCGCGACATCAAGGCCGACAATATCATGGTCAACGCCAAGAACCAGGTGAAGGTGATGGATTTCGGCCTGGCCAAGCTTAAGGGCACGCTGAAACTCACCAGGTCGTCGAGCACGGTCGGGACTCTCGCGTACATGGCCCCCGAGCAGATCCAGGGCGGCGAGGTGGACGCCCGCTCCGACATATTTTCCTTCGGCGTGGTGCTTTTCGAAATGCTGACCGGCCGGACTCCGTTCCGCGGAGAGCACGAAGCGGCGATGATGTATTCGATTCTCAACGAAGAACCAGAACCTCTCCAGAAATTCCTTCCGGACGCGCCGTCGGAACTTCTCCACGTGATGAACCGCGCCCTGGAAAAAAACCCCGACGACCGTTACCAGACCGTCCACGAGATGGCGATCGACCTGAGGCGGATGAAGAAGGATTCGTCGAAGGTTTCACGCCGGTCGATTCCTGCGATGCCTGCCGGGGCTGCGCAGGGTGTCGGAATCCCTTTTGGTACCGGGCATTCTCCGACCTCGTCGCCCGGTCCGGGGTCATCGTCTACGGGGTCATCGATTGCGGGAGCGGGTCAGGACAATCCTTCACCATCGGAGAGTGGCACAACCCGCAAGACCAC
>DATEDB010000096.1:0-3635 GCA_035286625.1 Bacteroidota bacterium | reverse complement strand
TTTTCCCCCGGATTTGTGCGTGAGCCGGACCCTGCCGATCGCGAGCGTCCTGTCGATCGGCTTGAGCATGTCGTAGAGCGTCAGCGCCGCCGCCGCCGCCGCGGTGAGGGCCTCCATTTCCACGCCGGTTTTCCACACCGCACTCACCTCGGTCTCAATATCGAACCATTTTTTCTCCGCGGTGATCGCCACCCGGATCCCGTCGAGGGGGACCTGGTGGCAGAACGGAATGAGGAGGCTCGTCTGCTTCGCGGCCTGAATGGCGGCCACTTTCGCCACGCCCACCGGGTCGGCCTTGGGGGTCCGGCCGGACTTCACCGCCCGGAGCGTTTCCGGCCGCGCGGTCAGCCTCGCGGTCGCCCTGGCGATCCTGAGGGTCGGTGGTTTGTCAGACACGTTGCGCGTTGAGGTCACCGATGTCATCTCATCCCCCGATGGCGCTCATCGTCCGTTCGGGACGCACGAAACCGGGCTGGTTGATCTGGTGCCCCTCCTCCTTTGCCGCCACCGCACCCCGGACGAGCGCGCGTATGTCGTCGGCCCCGGCGCCCGACCTGACGGGCCCCTTCAGGTCGGTCTCCACGGTCGAAAAGAGGCAGGTGCGCAATTTGCCGTCGGAGGTCAGCCGGATGCGGTTGCACGAATCGCAGAAGGGCCTGCTCACCGAACTGATGAAACCGATCTCCCCCGCCCCGTCTTCGAACCGGTACCGGTCCGCGGGATGGCCGTCGTCCCGGCTCACCGGGACGGCCGGCAGGCCGATCGCGCTGAGACGTTCCAGGATTTCCGCTGTGGTGATGACCCGGTCGTTCGACCAGCCGTCGTCGCTGCCGATCGGCATAAATTCAACGAACCGGACGATCAGGGGGGAGTCTCGCGCCAGCAGTGCGAAACTTTCGATCTCACCGTCGTTGATCCCGCGGATGAGCACCACGTTGATCTTGACCGGCGAGATCCCGGCGCCGAGCGCCGCTTCAATGCCCCCCAGGATCCTCTCCAGGTGATCGCGCCGCGCCATCTTTTCGAACGTCTGCCGGTCCAGGGAATCGAGGCTTACGTTCACGCGGCCGAGGCCCGCCCGCGCGAGATCTCCCGCCTGGTCTTTCAGGAAATATCCGTTCGTCGTGAGCGCGAGATCGCGAAGCCCGTCGAGCCCTTTCAGGCCGGCCACCAGCCCGGGCAGTTCTTTACGGATCAGTGGTTCTCCCCCGGTGAGGCGGATTTTCCGGATCCCCATGCTGAGAAGGACCTTCGTGATTTTCACGATTTCCTCGTATGTCAGGATTTCATCGTGCGCGAGCCAGGTCATCCCCTCCACGGGCATGCAGTACCGGCAGCGAAAATTGCACCGGTCAGTCACCGAGATCCGGAGATTGTCGATTTTCCGGCCGTACGAGTCGATCAGTTCAGTCGCCATGCGGCCGGTTCAGGAAAAATACATTTTGTGATACAGGACACATCATTTTTCGGGACTCTGGTTGTATATTGTCCATTGTAAGCTGTTCCTCCGCAGCTTACTTTAGTGTTAGGGGAAAGCCCGGCGCGTGAAAGTGCCGGGCTCGATTTTTTTATAGACCCACCCACGTCTGTTTTCCCGCGTACACTTCCTTCTTCCAGATGGGCGCGTCCTTTTTGACCGCGTCGATCAGGTACCTGCAGGCCTCGAAAGCCCCGGCCCTGTGCGCCGCCGAGACGGCGATCACAACGCCTGCCTCCCCCACATCAACCCGCCCGACGCGGTGCACCGCCGAGAGTCCGAACAATTCCCAGCGGAACCTCGCTGTTCGGGCGATGTCGGTCATGATTCCGATCGCCATCGGTTCGTACGCCTCGTACTCCACATACTCCACCGGAGCGCCCTGTGAGTGGTTGCGGGTGGTGCCGATGAAGACCGCGGTTCCCCCCGCCCGGTCGTCGGCCACCGATGCCAGGATTTCATCCGGGTTGATCTTTTCGCGGACGATTTTTACGATATCCTGCATCGCCCGATCAGCCTCCGCTCACCGGGGGTATGACGGCGATTTCATCGCCGGGGGAGAGCCGTGTCGGTTCGGGGGCGTACTGCCTGTTCACGGCCACGCGGAGGAAGGGTCTCCAGCGGCCGAGCGCCGGGTGGGCCGCCGCCAGCGCGTTCAGCACGTCCTCTGAGGTCGCGCCGCCGGCGAGTTCAACCTCCACCGAATCGCTCCCGACGATTTCCCTGACCCCGCCGAAGACGAGCACTCGCATGGCTACAGCATCTCCGTGTCGACGATGTCCGACGGCATGAACAGTTCCGTTTCTTCGGGCAGGATGATCAGACAGTTCGCCCGGCCGAGGACGGACAGGGCGTGCGAATCCTGTGTGCCGGCGGGCCTCACGGTCAGCCCCCCCCAGGTATTTTCGAGGATTCCCCTCACGTAATGCCTTTTACCGTCTTTTTTTTGAATTTTAGTCGTGAGGCGCGCGCGCACGATGAGCCGGCCGGCCGGATCGCGCCTGCCGGACATCCTCCGGATCGCCGGTCTCACGAACTGCGAGAATGTCACGACCGAGGAAACGGGGTTTCCCGGCAGACCGAACACCGGGACTACCGCCTTCATCCCGAAGAGCAGCGGCATCCCGGGCTTGATGTTCACGCGGTGGAAAATGATTTCCACCCCCGCATCCGCCAACAGCCGGGGCACGGCGTCGCACTTCCCGGCGGAGACGCCGCCGGTGGTGATGAGCATGTCGGAGCGCAAACCCGCTGCGATCCTGAGGGCGAGTTCTGCGGGATCGTCCGGCGTTATCCCCGGGTAGACCACACCGCACCCTTCCAGCCCGAGCAGCGCGCCGATCACGTGCGAATTGCTCTCCCGGATTTTCCCGGGTCCGAGGGATGTACCCGGCCCCGCGAGCTCGTCCCCGGTGGAAAGCAGGCAGACCGATGGCCGTCTGCGTACGGTGACATGCCCGATCCCCAGCGAGGCGAGGATCCCCTGCTCGAACGGCCTGATCAGATGTCCGCGGTCGAACACCGTGGATCCGATGGAGATATCCGATCCGGCCCGCCTGATGTTCGCCCCCCGGGACACCGGCGTATTGATAATAACCCTGCCGCTCCCCGCCTCCCCGGTCGACTCGACGGGGACCACGGTGTCCGCCCCGGCAGGCACGGGAGCGCCCGTCGCGACGGCGCGCGCTTCGCCCGGCGATAGTTGGTCGCCGGGCCCGCTGCCGGCGGCGGTTTCACCGGCGATTCTCAGGATGGCCGGCGTACTGGCGATGTCGGCGGCAATCACGGCGAAACCGTCCATCGCGGAGTTGTCGAACGGCGGCACTGCGGCGGCGGCGGTGATCTTTTCGGCGAGCGCATGGCCCCCCGCGCGGCGGATCGAAAGCGTCACGGGGCCGAGCTCCGGGACCCTCCCGAGGATCATCGTCAGGGCATCCTGAGCTGAAATCATCGCGGGACGGCCATCATGGGAAAAAATATACCTCGCATTATCTTGAGACACAAACCGCTCATGTGATCCCGGCGCGATGAGACCGGTGGCGGCGCCAGGCGCCCGTTTCCAGGATGTCCCGCATTTCGTCGAGGGCGAGGAGGATCTCCCGGTCGGAGTTATAGAAGTGGGGGGCGACGCGGATGCCGGACCCCTCCCTGTAGTCCA
>DATEDB010000095.1:0-2166 GCA_035286625.1 Bacteroidota bacterium | reverse complement strand
TGACTGCGATTGAGAGGATTCTCATGAGTAGCTTCGTCATATGAAACCGGACGATCAATGTAATATCACGGCCCGGTTTCTTCGGTCCTGAGCCGGATACCGGTCTTCTTCAGGAATTCCGAGGGAAGTTCGCCGCCTGCGAACACGAACACAAAGTCGTTTGGAAGGACGGTTTCGCGGCCGTCGGGGAGTGCGAGGCTCACGTCCTTGCCGGTGATGACCTTCACCTGTGAAGAAAACTCCACCTTCAGGGCTCCCGAGGCCAGCATCTCCCTCACGTTTTTATCATTCTTTTCTTTGAGGCGCACGAAGTCGTCCCTGCGGTAACTCAGAGTCACGCGATTGCCCGCCTGCCGCGCGAGGGCGACCGCCGCTTCGACTGCGCTATCGCCGCCTCCCACCACGAGAATATCCCTGTCGGTGTACGATTCCGCTTCGATGAGGCGGTAGGCCACCTTCGGGAGTTCTTCCCCCTCCACACACAGCTTTCGGGGACTTCCCCGCCGGCCGATGGCCAGGATGACCGCGTATGCCACGTAGGATGAGCCATCGGTCGAGACGTGGAAGAGATTCCCTGTTTTTTCGATTTCACGGACTTTTTCCCGCTCTCTCACAGGGATGGAAAATCTTTTCACTGCGGAGGCAAACCTTTCAAGAAGCTCTTCTTTGCTGATTTCGGGGCCTTCGAACCGTCCGTACAACGGCAGGTCCACCGGCGATGTCAGGACCAGCTTTTTCCTGGGATAGTGAAGGATCGAACCCCCGAGCATGTCCTGTTCGAGCACGCCGTACGTCAGCCCGTGGTATTTCGCACTCAGCGCGGCGGCAATGCCGACCGGGCCCGCCCCCACGATCAACACGTCGGGCGCACCGTTTTGTCTGCCTCCCCGGACCGACACCAGGTGTTCGACCGAAGTGATCGCCTGGTTGAAGGCATTCCGGATCAAGCCCACTCCGCCGACCTCCCCGGCAAGGTACAACCCCTCCACGTTCGATTGAAAGTGGTCGTCATAAAATGGTATTTCCATCCCGGCCCGCGGCCGCCCGAAGCCCATCGTGATGGCTCCAACCGGGCAGGCTTCGACACAGAGCTCGTGACTCACGCAGCGCGTGCCGTTGATAACGGCGGCGATCCCGTCTACGACAGCCAGAACGTTTTCAGGGCAGGCACGGACACAGCTCGCACAACCGATGCAGCCGGCGACATCGATACGGGGATGGAGGGTCACCGGATCGGTCAGGCCGGCGCGGGCGGCTTTCCGGTGGTTCTCCTTCGATTCGATCCGTTTCCGTGAGGCCCGTATCCAGGACGGCAGGACGATGACGCCCACCAGGACAACGAAGATGCCGAGTGTGATCATCGATTCCATCAGAACCTCCAGCTCACACTTCCCGAGAACAGTCTGTAGTCGCCCGGCGCGGCGTGGGAGAACTCCCCGCTGAGCATGATATACAATGACGGCCCGGCGGGAAAACTCAGGTCCGCCCCCACCGATTGGCTCGTCGTGGAGTTTCCGCCTGTTCCAAAAACGTACCGGTAATACTGGTACCTCATTCCCGCATCCACGACGGTCCAGACCGCTCTCCGGAGGGTGAGGCCGTAGCCCGTCGTCGAGGCGATCGACGACCTGTTGAGCGTCTGGGACCCGCGCAGGCTGACTCCGCTCCCGAGCACATCGTTGTGCCCCAGCGAAAACATGTTAAAATATTCCCGCCCGAATCCTTCGGGGGTTGTGCGCGGGGAATAATTCTCCTGGAGGCTCACCCCGCCGGCGGTGTAGACCCGGAGCGAGACGGTCGGGCTGACCCAGAGCCTGCTGTCCGCGAGCGAGTCCGCCAACCCGGTCAGCACGGACACCGGGTAGACCGGACGCCACGCGGTGAGTCCGGCTCCCAGCGTAAGCGAGCTGGTGGCCCGGAAATTCATCGTTGCCAGGAGCGAACTGAGCTTCGGCCGCGTGATCGTCTGCGAATTCTTCACGTTGAGGAAATCGACCTCGGTTTGCCCGCTGAAATTAAACGCCGGGGACGGCGCGAAGAACGCAGCCGCGCTCGCCACGCTCCGCTCGGGGGCGGGGCCGAGAAAGGTTTCCGCGAAGGCTCCGTTGAACGACCATGCACCCGCGCGGTTCCCTGTTCCGGCGAAGACCATCACCTTCCTGCGTT
>DATEDB010000094.1:0-2456 GCA_035286625.1 Bacteroidota bacterium | reverse complement strand
AGGTGTTCGGCCTGCAACACCCCGGCCTTCGTCGCCGACTGGAAACACGTCTCCTTCCTGATGTCCCATCCGCCGAAGACCAGGTTTTTCAGCGGCGCGAGGGGAACGAAATCACGTATCAACGGCGAGCGGTGTTCAGTTCGTTTCCCCAGCCGGATGGTCCCCATCTGGGTCAGCGAGCCGATCGGCTTTCCGAGCCCCCTCCTGGCGGCCATGACCCCCGCGAGGAAGGTCGTGGACACCGCGCCGTTCAGTCCCGGGATGAGGATCCCGAGCGTACCGGCCGGCTTCGCGATGTGCACTTTCGTTCTCGTTTTCATAGGGTCTCCCTTGTTGGATAAGAAATTATTTTTAGCCCGTCAGGGCAGCACGATAGATCTCATCGCACCCAGAGATGTAATGGTCACATCCGCGGCGGCCGTGTCCGCGGGGGTGGTCCAGCCTCCCCCCCTCAGCCAGATGGTGGAACATCCGAGGGTTTTCCCGGGAACGATGTCCCGGTCGTACGAATCGCCGACGACCCACGCCTCGGCCGCGGGAACGCCCAGCCGCTCGAGCGCGAGCATGAAGATCGCGGGGTCGGGCTTCCGGACCCCTTCAACCGCGGAATCCACCATGGTGCCGAACAGCCCGTCCAGCCCGAAGCCGCGGCAGACCGGGACAAGGTTGCCGTAAAAATTCGAGACGAGGCCCAGCAGGTACCGCTTTCCGAATACCGCGAGGAGATCGCGGGCGGAGGCGACGGTGTCGGCCACCTCGCCGAAACACTCGCCGCCCAGCCGGTCGGCCAGCCCCCCGGGGTCGTTGATCCCCAGCAAACCCATCTGAAGCGTGAACTGGCGCACGAGCAGCTGCCGGAAATCGAGCGTGGCGATGTCCGCTTCCCGCAGCAGGGCCTGTTCGATAGCGACGAACGCCCTGTCGAATGCCTCTTTCTCCACGCGGAGGTGATGGCGCCGGTAATATTCCCGGAACATTTCGCTCCAGTGCACTCCGTTGGTGTCGATGGTGCCCCCGAAATCGAACAGGATCGCCCTCATCGGAACTCCAGCGCGCGCCTCTCCTCCCCCGAGCGGTAGGCGAGGCTGAGGAGCTTCATGACGTTCATCGACTCGGTGAGCAGGTCGTCGCCGTAATTGTTCGCCCGGATCCTCGCGGAGAATTCCCCCAGCAGCGAGGCGTACCACGACACGTACTGGCTTTTATCGGAAACATCCGGCATGGGGAGTTCCCCGGTCGTCCCGCCGCGCGAAAGCAGAAGCCGGGTCCCGTCGTAACGCAGGTGACCCTCCGTGCCGGTGATGAGGATCGAGTTCGCCCTGGTATCGGCCGCCCAGGTCAGGTTGATCTGGACCGCGGTCCGTTCGTAACCGAGCGTGACCAGCGCGGTGTCCTCCACCGGATAGCCCCAATGGCGGAGCCTGCGGAGGTCGGCCTGGACCGAGAGGGGCAGTCCGAAGAAGATCTGCACGAGGTACAGGTAGTGCGCCCCGGTGTCGGCGAGGATTCCCCCGCCACTCGAGGCGCGGTCGGTGCGCCACGCCGGGTTGCCCGCCGGGCTGCCGGCGTCCGCCCTGGTCCGGTAGACGTTGAACTGCGCTAGGGTGACCTGCCCGATCTTTCCCCCGGAGATCACCGAGCCGACCGTGGCCCAGAGGGGCGAATAACGGTACTGGTGGCAGGGGACGAACACGACGGGGTTCGCGCGAACGGCGTCTGCAAGGATCCTGGCCGATTCGATCCGATCGGCGAGCGGTTTTTCGCATAATATGTGTATTCCCGCCCGGGCGAAGGCCTCAACCATGGCCGGGTGCGTATCCGGCGGGGCGCAGATATCGGCAAAGTCCGGCCGTTCGGCGGCGATCATCTCCCCCGGACTGCGATACAGGCGGGCCCCCGGGAGCTCCCGTTCGCAGATCTCTCCGGCGGAGGGGGCGATGTCGCAGGCGGCGACGATTTCCAGACCCGTGGCCTCCCCGGCGGCGCGGTATGCCGGCAGGTGTCCGTTCAGCGCGATGTTTCCCAAGCCGACGAGTCCCCCCCTGAGCTTCATGCCGACACCCTGCGGGCGTCGATGTCTTCGGTCAGCCCGGCGCTCAGTCTCTCCTGCCGCGCCGTCACACCGAGCATGACGAGGTTGATCCCGACGATCTCCACGACGAAGTACAGCCACGGGACGTCGGAGAGGACGCACGCAGCCATGACGATGATGCGGGTGTTTGTCGTGAGGATCGCGTAGTATTTCATCAGCGGAAGGTTGAGCCGGCGGTATTCGCCGGAGAACCATGCGGGGATTTCATCGCCGAATTCCGCCGCGACCTTTTTCCGGAGGTTCTGGAAATTTTTTGAGAGCCGTTCCTGCTGGACGGTGTAGTTCAGGTAGGCCCTCATGAGGAATTTCTTCAGGGGATGCCGGGCGAAGGAGATCGCCTCGTACTCCCGGCGGACGTCGTCGG
>DATEDB010000093.1:0-2012 GCA_035286625.1 Bacteroidota bacterium | reverse complement strand
CGACGACTGGGAGATGCTGGACGAAGGGGCGGTGCTCGGGAAATTCGGGGTCCGGCCGGAGCTGGTCATCCAGGTCCTGGCGATCATCGGGGACAAATCGGACAACGTGCCGGGGGTGCGGGGGATCGGGGAGAAGACCGCCATACCGCTGGTCCGTCGGTATGAAACCCTGGAAAACATCTATGCCCACCTCGATGACATCCCGCAGAAGAGTCTGAGGCAGAAACTCGCCGACGGCAGGGAGGACGCATACCTCTCGAGGAAGCTCGTCACCATCGACACCGCGGCACCGGTCGGTGTAGCGGTCAAGGACCTCGTTGCCCGGCCTCCGGATACGACCGAACTCGGGAGACTGTTTTCCGAACTCGAGTTCCGGGCGCTGGCCGCAAGGATGGGGAACGGATGGCCGGCATCGGCGGCGTCCGCCGTTGCGGGCGCTGCGGCCGTCGCGGCCGAGAACACACGGACCCTCGCCGATATCACCACCCACCCGCATCATTACGTGACCGTCAAAACCATGAAAGACCTTCGGGCGGTCGTACAGAAGCTCCGGGACCGGAAAGTCATCGCCATCGATACGGAAACCACCTCCACGGACGCACTCAGGGCGGAACTGGTGGGTATATCAATATCGTGCGAGGCCGGACGCGGCTGGTTCATCCCGGTACTCGACGGTCCCGAACGGATATCGCCCGGCGCTGCGGTCCCGGAATATGCTCGCGAGGGCCTCGACTGGAAAAACGTTTCGAAAGTTCTGGCACCCCTCCTCGAGGACCCCGTCATCGGGAAGGTCGGGCAGAACATCAAGTACGACATGCTCGTGCTGGCATCACACGGGTTGCCGATGGCCGGCGTCAGCTTCGACACGATGGTGGCAAGCTACATCCTCAGGCCGGACGGCGCGCACAACATGGACGCGCTGGCGGCCGAACACCTCGGGTACCGCACGATCACCTACGACGACCTCACCGGGACGGGGAAGAGCAGGACGGACATCCGCGCGGTGGACCCGGAGAAACTCTCCGAATACGCCGCCGAGGACGCGGACGTCACCTATCGGCTCTACGGCGTGCTCGAAGCCAAACTCCGCAGCCAGGAGATGCTGTCGATCTGCGAAGAAATCGAATTTCCGCTGATCGGAGTGCTGGCGGCCATGGAACGGAACGGAATCGCCCTGGATACGGCGTACCTGGCGGAGCTCTCGACCGAACTCGATTCCACGCTGGCCGGACTGACCGAAACCATCCACACCCACGCCGGTTGCGATTTCAACGTCAACTCGACCCAGCAGTTGAGCAGGATCCTTTTCGAATCGCTCGGCCTCCCTGTGAAAAGAAAGACGAAAACAGGCTATTCGACAGACGTGGGTGTTCTGGAGGCACTGCGGCGGCACCATCCGATTGTGGAGGCGTTGCTGGAATACCGGCAGCAGCAGAAACTGAAATCGACATACGTCGACGCCCTTCCGACGCTGGTGAACCCCTCCACCGGCCGGGTGCACACCTCCTATAACCAGACCGTCGCGCTCACCGGGAGGCTCTCCAGCAGCGATCCCAATCTCCAGAACATCCCCATCCGGACCGAACTCGGGACCAAGATCCGCAGGGCGTTCGTCCCCGGGAAAGCGGACGACCTGATACTCTCGGCTGACTATTCCCAGATAGAACTCCGGATCATGGCGCACGTCAGCGGCGACAGGGGCCTCACGGAGGCCTTCGGCGGCGGCGAAGACATCCACACCACCACCGCATCGAAGGTCTTCGGGGTCAGGCCCGGGGACGTCACCAGGGACATGCGCAGGAAGGCGAAGGAAGTCAATTTCGGCATCATGTACGGCATCGGGCCGTTCGGACTTTCGACCCGGCTGGACATCTCCCAGGCGGAAGCCAAAGAAATCATCTCCACCTATTTCGATCGCTTTCCCGGCGTGAAAAAGTACATCTCAGGGACCATCGAGGATGCCCGGAAGAACGGGTACGTGAAGACATTGCTCGGCCGCAGGCGGTATTTTC
>DATEDB010000092.1:0-2214 GCA_035286625.1 Bacteroidota bacterium | reverse complement strand
TTCGTCGACTGGATCGTCAGCACCGGCGCCAACCTGTACCACGACACCCATTTCGCCATCGGTCACACGCTCCACCGCGGGACGCCCTATGCCAACGACCGGTTGCTCAGGGACGAGGGGATCATCCGGATTTACGACATTTTATTCAAATACGAGGTTCTCCTCACCACGGACGATTTTTTCAGAGAACTCTTCATGCTCGATGAGTTCCAGAAGGAGATGGGGACCGCCGAACTGCACCACCGGCTGGGGAAATATGTCGCCGGGAGGGAGAAAGCCCTGGGGATCAGGCACCGCAGTATCCTCTCGACCGCCTGGAAGTGCGGGGTCCCCGTGTACACCTCGTCCCCGGGAGACAGTTCCATCGGGATGAACATCGCCGAGGTCGCCCTGAACGGCTACGACACCAGAATCAACACGATGCTGGACGTCAACGAGACGGCCGCCATCGTGCTCAACGCAAAATTGAACAAGGGCGAGAGCGCCGCCCTCATGTTCGGGGGCGGCTCCCCGAAAAATTTCCTCCTCCAGACAGGGCCACAGATCCAGGAGGTCCTGAAAATCAACGGGCGCGGACACGATTATTTCCTCCAGGTGACCGACGCGAGGCCTGACACCGGCGGGTTATCCGGGGCCACCCCCGGAGAGGCAGTAACGTGGGGGAAGGTGGACCCGGATCGTCTCCCGGACGCCGTCGTCGCCTACCTGGACACGACGGTCGCGATGCCGATCATGACATCGTACGCGCTCGCCCGGGTGAAGCCGCGTAGACACAGGCGCCTGTACGACCGGCGCGGCGAGCTGATCGAGTTGTTGTACACAGAACACCGGAAAGCCAAACGACGTAGAAAAGATAAAACCAGGATCACTTAAATAATTCCTGCCGCGCGGATTTTGGCGCGGGGGAGGACATTCCATCACAACATCCATGGAGGGTTGATATGAGTAGATTCACGGAATTGCGTGATTTGCTTGACACTTTCGAGAAGGACTTCGTGAAGTTCTACGAGAAAGGCAACAAATCGGCAGGGACGCGCGTCCGCAAGGACATGAACGAGCTGAAGCGCAAAGCACAGGAAATCCGCAAGGAAGTTCAGGAGATGAAATCTGCGATGAAAGAAGGCGGAGCCGTGTAAGTTTCCGGACACTGATACGGGCAGAGGACGGGACGGATCGCCGTCCCGGACTCTGCCTTTTTGTTACCCTTTTCAACCGGCAGGATCCCCCAATGAAACCATACACCGCAATCATCGCGATCCTCCTACCGGCATCCCTGTTCCAGGGGGCCGGGGACGGGGTTGATTACCGGAGCGTCCATTTCAGGGCGCTGTTCGTCGACACCCACAACGACGTCGTCCAGCGCGTGCTCGCCGGTGAAGATCTCTCCAAACGCACCGCGCACGGACATTCGGACCTGCCCAGGTTCGCCGAGGGCGGGGTGGACGTCGAGCTCTTCTCGATCTGGGTGCCCCCCGAAAAAACCGGCCGGGGGTATTTCGAACAGGCGATGGAGCAAATGGATTCCATCGACGCCCTGGCGAGGCGGAACCCGGGCCGGATGGCCATGGGACGCTCGGCGGACGGTATCGACTCCCAGGTGGCGGCCGGAAAATTCGTGGGCCTGTACGGTGTGGAGGGCGGGCATGCCATTGAAAACGGCCTGGCGAAACTGGACTCCCTGTACGCGAGGGGTGCGCGGTACATGACGCTGACATGGAACAACAGCACCGACTGGGCGACCTCCGCCTCCGATGAAACAGACACCGCGAAACATCCCGCGCACGCAGGGCTCACAGAATTCGGCAAACAGATCGTCCGGAGGATGAACGACCTGGGGATGCTCGTGGACGTGTCCCACGCGGGGGAGCAGACGTTCACCGACGTAATGGCCACGACCCGCAAACCGGTGATCGCCTCGCATTCCTCGGTGTGGAATATTTCGCCGCACAGGAGGAACCTCAAGGATTACCAGTTGAAGGCGATCCGCGATAACGGCGGCGTCGTCTTCATCAATTTCGCCCCTTGGTTCATCGACAGCGCCTTCGGCGCCAGGGAGGCGGTGATGCGGAAAAGGCAGGCCGAGCGGATCGACTCCATCAGGGCGACCATCCACGGGGACGAATTCATCAGGGATGTATACTCGGCCGAACAGATCTCCGCCGACTACGACCCGATCCGCCCGACCCTTTCGCAGGTCCTCGACCATTTCGATTA
>DATEDB010000091.1:0-5874 GCA_035286625.1 Bacteroidota bacterium | reverse complement strand
TTTGCCTGCGCGACGCCGATCCGGCGGGGAGGGAAAGTGTGTAATTCCCGTACTGTGCCATCCGCTCGCCGTAGTATTGAATCCCGGCCGTGAAATTTTCACCGAACGCCCTCTGGTATCCGAAGAGAAACCGGGTCTGAGAGTTCTCCACCGCCGGATTTTTTCCGTCGCGGTCGTCGCGCGAATCATAGTAGCCCACCTCGAGGCTGATGACGCCGCTTAGAAACGGACCCTGCAGGCTTGCGCCGTAGGTGTGGAGCCGGGGATGAAACATCGTCACCACTTCCGCGGACGGGTCGTAGGCGGCCCCCGGGGGGCTCGGATGAAATCCCCGATAGAAATAGACCGAGATGTCATAGTTGAACACAGGGCGGAAGATGCGCCACGCGAACTGAGTATTTTCAAGGCCTTTACCCGGCCGTGTTTCAACGAGGGCCGCATCCGGAGGGAAAGGGGAATAGAAGAGAAGCCGTCCGCCCGATGGCAGGATGTCGGGCCGGTACAGGGGGACGATGATGATCTGCGCGGAAAGAAATCCCGGATACGCGTTCACGTTCACCGCGTCTGAGCCGAACTTCAGATACTCCAGCGGCCGCCCCGAGAGGAAGGCCGTCCAATCCTTCGGAAAAATATCATTGATGAATACCAGGTCCCCGATGCCCCAGGTGATGATCTGCCGGCCGGTGCGGATATCGAGGCTCCCGAGCGTCAGATCGATATAGGCCTCCCGCAGGTCGATCCCCGCCCGTTCGTCCACCGCGTCGTAGAACAGATCGATTCGTCCCAGAAGCCCCGCTCCGCTGCCGGCCCGCGTGATCTCGATCTGGGCGCGTTCATCGACGAGGAGGTAGTCGGGAAGCGCTCCGCCCGAAGGGGCGACCGCCCCTCCGGCGTCCGCGGCGCGCAGCGACATATTGGACTGCACGAATCCGTGCAGATCGAAGTCCTGGGCGATTAACCGTCCCGCGGCGGTCGCGAGGAGAACAATGACCGGGACAGCCGGGTGGAGCTTTATCATCGGACCCACTCTCTGGGCGCGGTTCGAAGATAACGTTCCGAGAAAATGTCTTCCTTCAGGCCGATATTATATTGCACTTCTGCGAATGTCACGACTGTACGGTGACCGTTTTGAACGTTGGCCATCGTGCGCCGCGTGATCGTGGCCTTACCCTGCACCGCCTCGATGGAATCGGCGGTGAAGACCTTCATGAGGCTCCCGCGTTTGTCGTAGTACTCTTCTTTCATGGGCAGAAAGGTGGCGGTGTCGATCCAGGAGATTTTCCTGCCGTAGGCGGCGCCTTTTTCATCCACAGGCACGCTCTCCACCCTGTAGGCGGGGTGTCCGTTCAGCGCCTCCGTGCCCTTCAGGGTGTGTGTGTCCTCCGACACTTCACGACCGGAGATCTCCTCGTAAGTGAAATCCGAACCCACGAAACTGCTGTTCCGGTCGTCGGCGGCGATTCTGCGCACCAGTTTAATCGCGGGCATAAAAATCCAGCGGTCGTCGTTCTTCCCGGGATACTTCCAGACCATGAAGGTTATCTCCCTCACGTCGGCGGGCCGGTGAAAATACATGTAATACTTCTGCTCGCCCCCCTCCCCGGTGTTCAGACGCAGCATGGTGAGCTCCCGTGTGCGTTCCTTCCCGCTCTTGCTGATGAGGTTCATCGTGACTTTTGCCCTGATGTCGTTTCCCGCGTAATAGAACCTCTCATGGGATTTCTTCACGATTTCCCCACCGGAGAGGCGGTCCTGCGCGATCGCTCCCGGCCGGGAGAGAGGGACGATCATAACGAGAGCCGTCGCCAGGAACAGGCCTCTCCGGATCCTTCCGGCCGCGGAGCTCTCTGCCGGCCGGGCTGTTTTCATTCGTTTGTGCGTGTTCATTCAGGGTCTCCTTCGAGGATATGGAATCATGAGTCATTTACCGTATTGCCCTGAACATGACGGTCTGTCCTGATAAATCGGAAACCGACCGAACCAATCAGGGCGGGCAACAGCATCAGTGTGGTCAGCGTGCTGAACGCCATCAGCATGGCGAAGAAGGCGCCGACTGTGACGTAGGGCGTCAGATCGGCGAGCATGAGAGGCAGGAAGCCGAAGATGATGACGAACGCGTTTCGGGTGATGGCGCGCGCCGGTTCCCGGAAGACGTAACCGTTCGTGGCGGCGAGGTCGCCGGTTTCCATGAATTTCCGCCGGAATCGCTGGATGAAATGGATGGCGAAATCGATGGAGAGTCCGAGCGCGAGGGCGGAGCACACCGCGACGGGCATGTCGTAATCCTTTCCGATAAATCCCAGGAGGCCGTAGGAAAGTACGATCGCGAACGTGAGCGGCATCATTGAAATCAGAGCCAGCACAGGGGACCGCAGAAGGATCATCATCAGGACAAATACGACGGCAAAACCGCCCAGCACCGCCCTCATCATTCCCTTCACCATGAGTTCCTGCCAGACACGGTTGATGTGGGTGAGTCCGGACCAGCGGATATCGATCCCCCCCGGCGCCGGATTGACGCGCGTGAATTCATGAACAGACCGTTCAACACTCTCCATGTCGCGGTTGTCGCCGCGTTTCATCTGCACCCAGATATTCGCCTTCCGGTAATCGTAATCCACGACGTTATCCAGATCATCGGGGTCTCCCGACATCAGAAACAGAAACAGGTACTGGCCGATTTCCTCCCGGGTCTCCGGCACCCGGCCGCCCGGTCGTTCGTCAACATCGAGTACATGTCCAACCCTTCCGACAATGTCCGCAACGCTCGAGGTCTTGCCCACAACGTCCATCGCTTCCAGGTATTCCTGAAGCGAATCGATGTAGGCCATCACCTCGGGCCGTTTGATGACTTCGTTCTCGCTCCCTTCAACGGTGAGATACGCCATGTACGTCCCGCCGAAGTTCTCGTTCATCACACGGTCGGCGATACGGATCTTGTGATTCTCGTTGAACCACTTGACGGGATTGTCATTGACCACGATCCTGGTAAGGCCCCAGACGCCGGCCGCCAGAAGGAAGATGGCACCGGTGATAACCGTTCGTCTTCGGGCGAAGGAAAACTCCCCCAGCCGTGCCAGAACTCCGTTGAGACGGCCGGTTTTCCGTAGCCCGGTGGCCACTCTGGCGATCAGTTTTTCTTCCCGGATCAGCATGATGGATGCCGGGACAAATGTCATCGTCAGGAGCCACGCGACCAGGATGCCGAAGGCGACGAAAATCCCGAAAACGCGCACCGGCGGGATGTCAGCGAGCGCAAGCGAGGCGAATCCCACCGCGGAGGTCAGTGAGGTGTAGAGCATCGGTGTATAAAGTTCATCGTACACGGCCAGAAGGGTCCGTTTTCGGTCCCGGTTGGTGGGATAGCGGTCATGGAATTCGCTGAGGATATGCACGGAATCCAGGACGGCGATGGGCATGAGGAAGATGGGTATCATGGAACTCATGATGTGAACGGTGAACCCGGCGCCGATCAGAGCGCCCATGCCCCACACGACGCTGAACATGGCCGTGAGCATGGGTGAAATCAGGAGCGAGCCCTTCCTGAAAAGAAGGAACATCAGCAGAAAAATCACGAACCCCGTCAATGGAGCGAGAATGCCCATCTGGAAGAACATTTCGACCCCGAATGTGTCTTCGGCGACGGGCAGGCCTGCGATGTGATAGGTCTGACCCTTGCCCAGTTCTTTCCGAACGAGAGAATCGATTTCCCCCGAAATACGGTAACTCATATCTTTCCGTTCGATCGGAATATACAGGGCGGCGGTGCGGCCGTCCTTCGAGACGATCTTCTCGACGAAGAGAGGATTGTCATAGATTCCCGCCCTGATGATTTCGGCGTCCCGCTCCGTTTCCGGCGGGCTCTCCATGATCCGGTTGACCCGCAACACTCCATCCTCGGAGGTGACGTTGTCGGTGGTGGAGAAGCTGATGACGTCTTCCACCACGACTCCGTCGAGCTTCAGGATTTCGTCGGTGATGCGGGCGATCCTTTTGAGTGTTTCCACCCGAAAGATCCCCCCCTCGTCGGTGATGCCCAGGACGATCATGTCCCGAATACCGAAGTCCGTCTTCACCTGGTCGTAGAAAACCCGCTCGGGCTGGTCCGCCTCGAGCATGTTTTCCGGGTCGGTGTCGATGCGGGCCTTCGGGAACTGGAACAAAAACAGGAGTGTGATGAGGAGTGTTATCGCGATTGCCAGGACGGGGTGATCCATGGAGAAGTGGGTTATCTTTTTCATCTGAGTAATTCCACCTGTGAATATTCCCGGACTATCCCCGGCCATTTATGGACGAACGTTCTATCCTGGGCTGTTGGACTTCGGATGTCCATTGCCGTGATCAGGCAGGGTGCTGTTCCACCCGGTCGCGGCCCGGTCTCATTTCTTCGTCGACCGCATAAGATTTTGTTTCCTGGCGAGGTTGTCCAGAAGAACCTCGCGCATCAGGTCGCACGCCTTCGTGACCTTCGGACTCAGGATTCTGTAGTGAATGCTGACTCCATCGCGACGCGCTTCCAAAATGCCGGCATCTCTCATCCGGCCCAGGTGTTGGGAGAGGTTCGCCTTCGAGATCTTCATTTTTTTAACGATATCCCCGGCGGACAGTTCGTCATACCTGAGGATGTTGAGGATCTGCAGCCGTTTCGGGTGGGAGAGCGTTTTACACGTCTGTGCGTGGAGATAAAAAACCTGGGTGTCCATTACGGCCGGCAAAGAATAGTTAAAGAGTTTAGAAATTGGTTGACAATTTACACAGTTCTTCTTTCTTGTGCAAGCCCGGTGCCGGTGAAGTCCCATTGGGAGCTCTCGTTCAAACCGATCAGGCGGCCTCCTGTCGTCTTTCCAGCCAGTCAAAAATCACAGGGAGCACCACGAGAGTCAGCATCGTCGATGTGATAAGTCCCCCGATGACGACCGTTGCGAGCGGTCGCTGCACTTCAGCCCCGGCGGAGGTGGATACTGCCATCGGTATAAACCCGAGACTGGCCACGAGCGCTGTCGTGAGAACGGGCCGTAAACGAGTTTCCGATCCACTGATCACCGCATCACGCACGCTGGATCCTCGAAGGATAAGCTTGTTATAGTACGAGAGCATCACCAGGCCGTTGAGTACCGCAACACCGAACAATGCGATGAATCCTACTCCGGCCGATATAGAGAACGGCATGTCCCTGATCCAGAGTGCCACCACTCCGCCGATGATGGCGAGAGGGATGGCGGAGTAGATGATAAACGCCTGCCGAATGGAGTTGACCGACATGAAAAGAAGGATGAATATCAAAAACAGGGCGACGGGAACGACGATCACCAACCTGTCCCTGGCCCGTTCCAGATTTTCAAATTCACCGCCATATGCGATAGTGTAACCTGTGGGTAATTTCATCTTCGCGGCAATGGATGCCTTCACATCGTTCACGAAACTTTCAATGTCGCGGTCCCGGACGTTCGATTCAACCACAAGATAGCGCCGTCCCGCCGAGTGGGTGATCTCCGCCGGTCCCTCGATCATGTCGAAAACCGCCACGTCGCCGAGGCGTACCCGCTGACCTCCCGGCGCCGGGACGAGCAGATTTCGGAGCGCATCGACGTCGCTCCTGTACTCCTTCTGAAATTTCACCACCAGGTCAAATTGCTTTTCGCCTTCGTAGATTCTACCGACATCAGTCCCGGCGAGGGCCGTCTGGATCAGAATATTTACATCCGCGACATTGATTCCATACCGTGCGATCCTGTCCCTATCCACCCGTATCTGGAGCTGGGGAAGCCCTTCAATCTGTTGGACCCTCACGTCCGCCGAACCCCGTATCGAACCCAGGATCGTCGCGATTTCGTCGCCGACAGGCGCGAGCTTCCCGAGGTCTTCACCGAAGAT
>DATEDB010000090.1:0-4314 GCA_035286625.1 Bacteroidota bacterium | reverse complement strand
CCGTGCTTCTCCTGCACCTCACGGTCACCGGCCTCTTCCTTCGTCAGGATGAGGCGCACCTTTCGAAGCGCCTCCATTGCTTCCCCGGGCCCCTCGTCCGCATGAACCGCCGTATACTCGACCTGCCCTCGCCCGAGCTCCCGCTTGTCAAAGAACGTCTCCTGCACAACCTCTAACACTCCCCGGCTCTCCCGGGGTGACATCTCAAAATCTCTCTCCAACGCTTCGACGAACTCCCGCTCGGGGGTCTTCTTCCTCAGCCGGCCATATTCGGCCGCTCGATGACTCGATCTCCTGCGTCGTGGTTCTCGTCCCATCTGTCCTCCTTCGTGTGTGCTCTTGCTCCCTTGCGCCCAAAGTAGAGACTTCGAACCCAAGGTGCAAGAAAGTGGGAGGACAAATGTCCTTATTTTATGAGAACCATTTTCCTCACCGCCGTGTAAGAACCGGCGGTGATGCGGAGAAAGTAGATTCCGGAAGGATACGGGGTCGCGTCGAACCGGAGTTCTTTGAATCCTGCGGTCTGTATGCCGTCGATGAGGGATGCAACTTCTCTGCCCAGCATGTCGAAGACCCTGAGCGTCACACGGGAATCGACGGGAAGATCATATCTGATTGTGGTGAGGGGGTTGAAAGGGTTCGGATAATTCTGACGCAGGCTGAATGCTTCGGGCATTATCGTGCCGACGTCGACCCTGAGAAGGAGCGGGAGGGCGGCATCGCGGATCTCCGCCTCCCCGTTTCCGGACACAGGGATCGTGTATTCACCCGCCACGATCGAGAGGTTATTCATCCCCCCGGTGATGGACCAGCGTACGGTGATCGGATAGATCGCCGAAGAGATCTTTACCGGCGTTTTCAAGGCGACATCCGGGGAAATGACCTCGACCAGCCTTTCCGGGGTCAGGCGCGCGTCGAAACATCCGGACGGGGGGACCGGGGGGAGGCCCAACGGCCCCGACACGAATGCCGTATCGGTCGTGAGATAGAATCCTGACCGGCGTCCGCCGGCATCGGTGAATTCCAAGCGGCTGAGTCCGTTCAGTCTCTCACCGGCCGTGCCGGCTGTCCGGACCTTCCCGTTGAGTGTTGCATCGAGGATCAGGGACCCGTCGGCGGATACGTTCACCCAGTATGCCCTGCCGGGCAGAAGTGTTGTCGAAATATAGTACCCGTCGTCGAACCCGAAAAAATCGCCGCGGATCAGGCCGGGTGGGATGGGAATGACCGCACCGGGCGTGATCGGTGAACTGAGGGCGCCTATCAGATTCCAACCGAGCCGAACGGGGATCGTATCGAGCAGCCGATCCGACGGGTTGAAGGTGAGGGGGTCCATGGCCTCCCTGTATTTCAACCAGTACCCCTCGCCGGCCACCATCGTATCGCGCGGCGTGTACCCCCCTCCCGGATCGAAGGTATACGCCTGGCTGCGTGCCGACGGGAAGACCGAGCGGTAATCCCCGCTCAAAACCGGAACGGGCAATGAGACGAGCCTCCACCCCGCGATCCAGGACGGGGGAATATTGGGATTTGTCGCGATGATCGAGCACCATTCAACCGCGGTGCTGGTCACAACGATGCTGTCCGATGTTTTCATGTCCGTCGCCACGCCGTCACCGCCACGGAGGACGACCGGACCGCCATAGGAATATGCCATCTGGTCACGGGACCACCGGAGGGTCATCGGGTACCCGCCGCCGCCCAGGTACGACGGCAGGAAGCTCAGCAGAAACGTGTCGGACTGGACGGGGTACTCGTACTCCCGCACGTCAGTCCAGGACCCTTGCCCGAAGCGCGGGCTCTCGAATTCCAGAGGATAGTGGGGGTCGGTGAACCGTGAGTCAAAAAAACCCACGAGCCGGGCGAAACTCCTCGGCGGGATCTCCAGTTCCCCCTCGAGCGTGTCGGTGAGCGTGGCCCCGGGATCCGCCTGCCAGACACCAAAGGATGCGCCGGGAACGACACCCCAGCTGACCGTGTGGTTGAACCCCGCCCGGTCGGCGACGGAGATCCCGATCTTCACCTTGACCTGACGGTAACGGCCGAAATTCCTGTCCGTCAACACGGTGACTCCCTGCCCGATGCCGACCGGATGACCGGCGGTGCTCTCCGGGAGGCTCTGGAACCAATACAGGGAATCCGCCGCCGTCACCGTGTACGTCCCCCACTGGAGGCTGTCGATCCGGTACGCTCCGTTCGCGTCGGTGCGCTCACTCCGGTGAACCCAGGCACCTGTACCTCCCCTGTGGCCGTCCAGGATGATTGTCCAGGAGGGCATGCCGCCCTCGCCCGAATCCTGCACACCGTTCCTGTTACCGTCCTCGAACAGGATCCCCCTTACCATGCTCCCCCCGTAGTTCAGACCGATGAAGTTGTCCGCCGCGGTATCATCCACGCCGAGCGATATATTATACGACCCGGATGCGGGGTGCGTGATCATCCACCCCGGCTTCGTCCCTACCCCGAACGAATAGGAACCCGAATCGAGATAGATGAACTTGAATTTTCCCGAAGCGTCGGGATGCGCGGACAGTTGCGCCCCGCCCGATAGATGCACATCCCATCCCGGGAGAGGCGGCTCGCCGGGATCGAGGACACCGTTGAAATTTGCATCGCCGAACACGGTTCCTGCGATCACTCCGGCCGCGTGCGGAAGGATCGAGAGGTCGCCGGGATATATCGGAGCGATCATGTACCCCCGTGTGTCGGCGGAATCCGGCGATGTGACGATGACGCCGCGAATCGCCCCGATGAAATCGCCCGGAGCCGGGGGAGCGTAGGCGGACAGAGGATCGCGGTGCGGGCCGAGTGTGAACCATCGGGAGGCGTCCGACATCGTGAAGGAATTGCCCGTGCGGTCGGTCATCGTGAATGTCCCGGCCAGCGGATCGAGAACGGAGTCGACCACCAGGTTTTCCATACGCACGATCATCCCCTCCAGCGGCTCCCCCCCGCTGAACCGGATCGATCCTCCGGGGTACGCCCCGGTATAAAATGTCTCCACGGTGGCGGGGACCGTCCTTACCGCGCCGCCTCCTCCCAGCAGCCTGATCCCGGTAGCCTTCAGGATCGTCATGCTGCCCATCGAGGGTTGCGGGCGTTCGAGCACCGTGCCGTCGATGCTGATGATTTCCCCTTCGCCGATACCGGCGATGTACCCCCCGACGTTCGAATCGGCTTCCACCAGAAGGCCCGCCCATCTGCCGTAAGACGTATCGGGATCGAGAACAATCATCGAGTACGCCGCTCCGGTGGCAAGGACCCCCGGCGGGACGGCACAACAGGCCGTGAGGCGCACGGTATCGAGAGGGTTCACGGGACTGGCCTGTCGTGTCCAGAACGCCGCGGGGTTGGTGTTCTGGACCGCGTCGGCTGAAATGAGCTGACCGGACGGTACGAACTGGATCTCGTGGACGGTAGTGACACCGAAACCGCCGGTGTAAAAATAGGCGGCCTGAGACCACCCGTTTGTGAGGTTCGGCTGTGTGTGATTGACTCTCCAGAAATATCTCGATGAACGGGCGAGAGGCGGGGCATCGACCCGACTTTCCGAGGAGGTGAAGGTCGAATCCAGCAGGACCATTGTCGAAAACGACGGATCCTCGCCCAACTGGATCCTGGTGGTGACCCCGGGAGGAGGCAGCCAGGCGAGTTGAACCGTCCCGGACAGCTGGACCACCTCGCCGGATGTGGGGTAAAGCAGAAGGGGTTGGGGCATCGGCACCCCGTCTCTCGTCGTCAGGACGACGCCTTCGTCTCCAGCCGCCCAGCCGTGAAGGCTGTCGGAATAGGAGACGGCCCTCAGCGTCGAAATCGCGGGATTGAAGGCTGGTCCCCACGTGATGCCGCCGTTGGTGGAACGGTACACCCTGCCGCCCGTCCCGACTGCGTCGATATTTGCGTACCGGTGCATCGACACGCCGAAAAATTCACCGAGTGGAAACATCCCGGATGCCGATTGCCAGGTGACCCCCAGGTCGGTCGAATGCCGCAGCAACGGCACGGGGTCGGCCCCCGGACCGGAGCCGAACGAACCGGCGATGACGACATTGGAAAAATGGTTGGACGAAACCGCGCGGTAAACGGCCGTTGACCCGGTGTTGAATTCCCTCCATTCCGCGCCCGAGTTCGTCGTCCGGAGGATGGACCGGTCGCCAACGACGAATCCCACCGGTTCGATGACCCGGACGCCGTAAAGTGTGTTGGTCGTCGGTGCAGACTGGGCGGTCCATCCCGATCCGCCGTTGATCGTCCGGAGAATGGTGCCGCTGTCACCCGCCACCCAACCGGTCAGCGGCCCTGTGAAGTTCACAC
>DATEDB010000089.1:0-3344 GCA_035286625.1 Bacteroidota bacterium | reverse complement strand
GGCCGGATCGCCGTGCATGTAGCCGGTCGAATAGACGTGGATGAGGAACCCCACCCCCGTCACGATCAGGAGCATCAGGACCGAGAGCTGGTCGACCTGGTAGGCCGCGACCACCGACAGGTTTCCGGCCGATATCCAGTCGAACAGGGATACCGTCACCGAGCGATCGGCCGGCGCTCGGCCGAGGAGCTCCAGGAAGACAACCGCCGAGAGAAGGAAAGACGCTCCGACCGCGGCACTTCCCGCGATGCCGCTGAGTCTTTCGGAATTGAGCTTTTTCCCCGCCAGGCCGTTGAACAGAAATCCTGCGAGCGGGAATAAGACGATCAGGACCGGGAAAAGGGTCAGGACGGTTCCGGGGTTTTCGATCATCGCCCCTTCACCACTTGAGGATGTTCATTTCGTTCACGAGGACGGTCTGCCTGTTCCGGAACAGCGCGATGACGATCCCCAGACCGACCGCGGCCTCGGCGGCCGCCACTGCCATCACAAAAAATACCAGAATCTGCCCGGCGGGGTCTCCCAGCCGGGCCGAGAAAGTCACCAGGGCGAGGTTCGCGGAATTGAGCATCAGTTCGATGCTCATGAAAATGACGATCACGTTCCGGCGCGCGAGGACGCCGGCCACGCCCGTCATGAAGAGAACCGCGCTGAGAGCGAGATAATATTCGACCGGGACGGGAAGTTCCATGGCCCCTCAGTTGGTCTTTTTCTTGGCAATGACGATGACGCCCACGAGCGCGGCCAGCAACAGCACGGACGTGGCCTCAAACTGGAGCAGGTATCTCCTGAAGAGTGAGTCCCCGAGCGATTCGACGGTGCCGAAACCGGGGGACATCCACCCTGCCGTCCCCGGCTCCTCGCGGAACAGGATCGCGATCAACTGGACGAGCACCGCTCCCGACAGCGCGACAGCGACGAGCTTCCGGCCACCCCATTTCTCGGCAAGGGCCTCCTCGTTTCCGAGGTTCAACAGCATGATCACGAACAGGAAGAGGACCATGATCGCGCCCGCGTAGACGAGGATCTGGATAATCGCCAGGAACTGCGCGTTGAGTCCGAGATAGAGTAACGCGATGCAGAAAAAATTGACGATCAGGAATAACACGCTCTGGACGGGGTTTCGGCGGGTGATGGTGAGGATGCCGGAAACTACAGCTACGCCCGCCGTCGCAAAAAAGAAAATCCGCTCAAAATCCATTCGGGCAGTATCGCGGTGAAATGAATGTTTCGAAGATACCAAAAAGTCGTGTAGTTTCAAAACCCCCGGCGGTATCCGTCTCAGGTGTTTTTGACGATCGACCGCAATTCCCGGAGCGAGAGTCGCTTCCCCGTCAGCAGGACGGACGCCGAGAACACCTTGCCGGCCAGCCTCATCGTCAGGATGACGGACAGACCGAGCAGGCCCAGTGAAGCGACGATTTCGGGTAACGGGGGCAACCCGAGGGGGATCCTGATCGCCATCATCATGGGGGTGAACACCGGAATCATCGTCAGGACGACGGAGAGCGTCGATTCGGGGTCCTGCATCACCGGGAGGGAGAGTCCCAGTGGAACGATGAGGCCGAGCGAAAACAGGGAGGTGACCTGCTGGGCTTCCTGTTCGGTGGAAAGTGGCGCGCCGGCGGTCACGAACACCGCAGCGTACAGCAGGTACCCGAGAATGAAATACACACCGAGCAGCAGGGCGTTGGGCAGCGGGATGACCGCCATGCCGGAGATCCTGCCGACCACATACGCGAACGACCCCCAGAGCATCATCTGCGTCAGGCCGAGCCCGCCCAGGCCGACGATTTTTCCGGCCATCAGCTCTTCGGAGGACACCGACGAGAGGAGCAGCTCCACGATCCGGCTGGACTTTTCCTCGAGCATGCTCCGGACGAGCAGCTGACCGCTGGTAAGAATAATGAAGAACAGCATCATCATGTACATATAGACGCTGAAGAAGGTCTGCTCGAACGCCGTCTCCTGCGTCACTCCACCCGGGGAGATTCTGAACGTCCTGAGTCTGACGGATTGTCCGAATTCCGAAACCAGACCGGGATCGATACCTCTCATTTTCAATTTTACCGCCATCACCGCTTCCCTGAGGAGGGGGACGATTTTTTCCTGCAACCGGACATTCGCAGGGTTGTTCGTCCGGTATTGCGCCTCCACAAGATCGCCGACCGGGGAGCTCAGGACGAAATACCCCTCGATCCGCCCGGCGAGAACCATCGAATCGATACTGAGCAGCACGGGGAGGATGTCCCCCGGGGGAGGTTGAGAAAAAACTTCCGCGGGGAAACCGGGGGATCCATCGGGCAGGAGAAGTCGATCTTTCAGCATGGCGGCCAGCGCGGGGCCGTACAATCCGGTTTCATCCACGATCCCGATGTGCTTCGCCCCGGTTTCAGATCGTGAAACGAACAGGGTTGGGACCACGACCAGTGCGGTGACCACCGCAGGCAGCAACACCAGGGATATGATAAATGCCTTGGATTTGATTTTTTCGGAATATTCCCACCATGCCACCCCGAGGAGTTTCGTCATGGCCGGGTCCCCCCTTCCGCCGAGCGGTGCCGCCCGCGAACCGATTCGAGAAATATCGTGTTCAGCGAAGGTGTGCGTATCTCGAATTTCCGGATCTCGAGCCGGGCCGCCAGGACGGCGAGCAACTCCCGGGACCGGGATGGATCGAGCAGGACAACCTCCGCGGAGTTTCCATAGCGTCCCACGACCCGGATCATGGGGATGGCGTCGAGCGCCGCGCCGTCCCCGGAGAATTCGATGCTGACGGTCTCACGGCCGAAACCCGCCCGGATCCCGTCGAGGGGGCCGTTCAGGATGGCCGTCCCGCCGTCGATGAGACAGAGGTCATCGCAGAGGCGATCGGCCTGATCCATGACGTGGGTCGAAAAAACGATCGCCCTTCCCTGTCTTCGCAGTTCGCCGAGGATGTCGTTGAGGAGGGTCTGGTTGATCGGATCGAGCCCGGAAAACGGTTCGTCGAGGACGATGAATTCCGGATCGTGGAGCACGGCGATGATGAACTGTACTTTCTGCTGATTGCCTTTCGAGAGCTCCTCGAGACGGGCGTTCACGAGTCCCGACAATCCAAGCCTGTCCGTCCACGCGAGGGCTTTCGGCCGGGCGTCGCCGATTTTCATGCCCCTGAGGGAGGAGAAGTAGAGAACCGTGTCCAGCAGCCGGCTCTTGCGGTAGAGCCCGCGCTCCTCCGGGAGGTACCCGATCCTGTCGCGGGCGGCCTCGCCGAAGGGCTCCCCGTCGAAGAGCACCGAACCTGAATCCGGGGGGATGATGCGCAGAAGCATCCTGATGGTCGTGGTTTTCCCCGCGCCGTT
>DATEDB010000088.1:0-7236 GCA_035286625.1 Bacteroidota bacterium | reverse complement strand
CCGCGGCGATATACTGGGGCACGTAATTCCTCGTCTCCCTCGGGAGGTAGGGACGCAGTCTCCAGAAATCGCGTGATCCGCTGCGCCGGATCGCCCGGTTCACGCGACCGGCCCCGGAATTGTAGGCCGCCAGCGCGAGGTACCAGTCGCCGAATTCCTGGTAGAGGTCGTTCAGGTGACGGACGGCCGCGCGGGTGGCCTTTTCGAAGTCCCGCCGCTCATCGTACCAGAAGTTGCCCGACAGACCGTAGAGCGCCCCGGTCCCCCTGACGAACTGCCAGAGGCCGACCGCCTTCGCCCAGGATTTGGCGGTGGGCCGCAGCCCGCTTTCGACCATGGCGAGGTACATCAATTCGGGGGGCGTGTTTTCCTCCGCGAAAATTTTCTGCATCATCGGAAAATATTTTCCCGACCGGATCAGCCACTGTTCGAAATGCCTGCGAGCGTTACCCTGGAAATAGGAGATGTTCTGTTCCACCAGGCCGTTGACGACCAGGGGAATGAATCCCGCGGTGATGACCGCCGTGGTGTCGTTCTCCCCGGCGACATCGCCCGCGTCGGTGATCTGGTTCAGTTTCTCGAGAAGGGCGAACACCGAAGAGTTCGGATCGATACGATCCAGCGAAACGATGTATTTTTCGTAATCCTCGACGACGCTGCGGCTGAGATCGTTGAACTCCTGGTTGGCGTCGATCCCTGGGTAATATCCGAGCTGGTTGAGAATCTCGATGGAAAACTCGAATTCCGCGCTGGCGGTTGTCGAGTCCCCGGCCTCCGAGGCGTCCAGCGCCAGGAGATAATGTTGCCGGGCCCTCTCAAGGAGCTGGTTGGTGGCCGAATCGCCCTGCAGTGAATCCGGCACGATATCCCCCGTGCCCGGAGCAGGCGAGGGTACGCCCGCCACGGCCGGAACCGCCGTGTGCCGGATGGGTCCGGCCGCTGTCCCCGAAGCCACTGATTCTGCGCTTGTCCGGGATATATCGGAGGAACAGGCCGCGAAAAACGCCGAAAGAATGAGTAAGAATAAAATCGATCTCAAAATATCCCCAATTATTGTTTTTTAAGAGTCTAACCCTTGAAAATATAGGGATATCGGTGTATACAGTCAAGGGTTATCTGAGAAAACAGTGATAACGAACACAGTCATAATGGTATATTCCCGTGTTTTTTCCGGGGGTTCCTGTCGACCTTGTTCCGGAGAATCGCCAGGGAGTGGATCAGTCGGCGCCTGGTCGTATCGGGTTCGATGACATCATCTACATATCCCCGGGCCGCGGCGATATAGGGATTGGCGAATTTCTTCCGGTATTCCTCCACTTTCCTGTCGAGCGCCGCCGCGGGGTCCGCGGCCTTCTCGATTTCTTTTCTGAAAATGATCTCCACCGCGCCCTTCGGCCCCATCACCGCGATCTCCGCCGTCGGCCACGCGTAGTTGAAGTCCCCCCGGATATGTTTGGAGTTCATGACGTCATATGCGCCGCCGTAGGCCTTTCTCGTAATGATGGTGATCTTCGGGACGGTGGCCTCGGAGAATGCGTACAGGAGTTTGGCACCGTGTTTGATGATCCCCCGCCATTCCTGCTCCGTCCCCGGGAGGAACCCGGGGACGTCCTCGAAGACCACGAGAGGGATGTTAAATGCGTCGCAGAAGCGGACGAACCTGGCGGCCTTGAGGGAGGAATCGATATCCAGCACCCCGGCCAGCACGGCCGGCTGGTTGGCGACGATGCCCACGGGCCTCCCGCCCATCCTGGCAAAGCCGACGAGGATGTTGGCCGCGTAGTGTTCGTGGACTTCGAAAAAATCCCCCTCGTCCACGATGCGGCGGATCACTTCCTTCATATCGTACGGTTTGTTGGGGTTCTCGGGAACGATCGAATTGAGCGCCTCGTCCCTGCGTCCCGGGTCGTCGGTGCATTTCACCTCCGGCAGATCAGCGAGGTTGTTGGAGGGGATGAAGGTCAGCAGCCGCCGGATCGACCCGAGGCACTCGAGTTCGTTCTCCGACGCGAAATGGGCGACACCGGACTTGGAGGCATGCGTCATCGCCCCGCCGAGATCCTCGAAAGAGACATCTTCATGCGTCACCGTCTTTACGACGTTCGGCCCGGTGACGAACATGTAGCTGGTGTTTTGCACCATGAAGACGAAATCCGTGATCGCGGGGGAATAGACGGCTCCGCCGGCGCAGGGCCCGAGTACCGCTGAAATTTGCGGGATCACCCCCGAGACGAGCGTATTCCGGAGAAAAATGTCAGCATAGCCCCCGAGGCTCACGACCCCCTCCTGGATTCTGGCCCCCCCGGAATCGTTGAGTCCGATCACCGGAGCCCCCACCTTGAGCGCCAGATCCATGACCTTGCAGATTTTCTCAGCGTGGGCCTCGGAGAGGGATCCGCCGAACACGGTGAAGTCCTGGCTGAAGACGAACACCAACCTCCCGTGGATTTTTCCCGTGCCCGTGACCACGCCGTCACCCGGAACTTTCTGTGCGTCGAGGCCGAAATCGGATGACCGGTGTTCCACCAGGGCGTCGGTCTCTTCGAAGGATCCGGGGTCGAGCAGGACATCGAGCCGTTCCCTGGCCGTCAGCTTGCCCTTCTTGTGCTGTTCCTCGATTCTCCGCGCCCCCCCGCCCAGAATGGCTTTTTCCTTCTTTTCACGGAGGTCGGTAACCGCGTCGCGTTCTTTTTTCGCCATCGGGGGTCCTTATGTCATTATGAAAAATACGGGTATTTCGGGGAATATCCCTTGAATCACTCCGGCCGGTTTCGTACACTCAGGGTGAGAGACAAAACGGCTTCTCTCATCCACTGATCCACCAGAAGGCGGTCCCCAGGGGCCGCCTTTGTTATTCCCGGGCGGCACCGATCAACGCGCCTCCCACCAGCACGTCGCCGTCGTAGAAGACCACCGACTGCCCGGGGGTGATGGCCCTCTTCGGTTCATCGAAGACGACCCTGATCCTGCCCTCCTCCCCGAGAAAAATCTTCGCGGGCGCCGGAGTGTCCCGGTAGCGCACCTGGGCGGTGACCCGCATCCCGTCGGTCAGCCCGGGGAGGGAAACCATGTTCAGGTCCCCCGCCACGAGCGATGTGCGCATCAGGTCGGAGGCCTCGCCGATCGTGAGCGAATTCGTCCCGGCGTCGATCGACGTGACGTACATCCTCTTCCCGAAGGCGCCGAGCCCGCTCCGCTGTCCGATCGTGTAGTAGGGATATCCGTCGTGCGTCCCGACTTTTTCCCCCCCGTGGAAGATGTCCCCGGAGGTGATTTCCATGGCACGCCCGGTAAGGTACTGATCGATGAACCGGCCGTAGTCGTTGTCGGCCACGAAACAGATTTCATAACTTTCTTCCTTCTCGGCGGTGGAGAGCCCGCGTTCCCTTGCGATCCGCCGGACATCGCCCTTGGAGATTTCTCCCAGGGGGAAGAGGGTTTTTGAGAGGGCCGACTGGGAGAGGCCCCACAGGGCGTAAGACTGGTCCTTGTCCGCGTGCTTCGCCCGGAGAAGACGGTAGCGTCCGCCGGTCGCGGTCCCGTTCTCCCCGTCCGGAGGTGCGATCCTGGCGTAATGGCCGGTGGCGAGATACTCCGCCCCGAGGGACAGGGCCTTTTCGAGCAACAGCCCCCACTTGATTTTCCGGTTGCAGATGACGCACGGGTTGGGCGTCCGGCCCTTCAGGTACTCTCCCGCGAAATTCGAGATCACCTCGGATTCGAACCGGCCGGTGAAGTCGACCACGTAATGGGGAATCCCCAGCTGTACCGCGACGCGACGCGCGTCATTGAAGGCGTCCAGGCCGCAGCAACCCGTCTCGTTCCCCCGGTTGCCCCCCACCTCATCGAAGGTGTAGGTTTTCATCGTGATCCCGATGACATGGTAGCCTTCGTCCCTGAGAAGACAGGCGGCGACCGACGAGTCCACACCGCCGCTCATTGCGACCACGACGGTGCCTTTATTCGATTTTTCGGCCATGATTCGATAAAAATACAAAAAAGGGGAGGAAGCTCAAAATGGCCTCCCCTGATCCGGGCCCGGACGGAGACGGTCCCGGTTTCTAGAATCCGACGTCCAGCTGAAGGCCGACCCGTTCCTCGATATTACCGGTTATTTCCTCGGCCCCCGACCCGATCCTCCTCCTGTCGTCGAGGGTGAGGCAGGCATACCTGGCAGATATCCGGAGCGCATCTGCGGCATTCCATGTCGAGAGCAGGTACCAGCGGGTGCCGCGACCGTGAACCACCCCGCTGGTCAAAGACCCCGGCAGGTCCGCTTCGGTTTCGTACAGACGGGCGGCGTACGAATCCGTCGAAAAAAATATCACGCGGAATTTCAGCGCCAGGCGCCGGACAGGTTCGACCCCCATATCGGCCATGATCATAAATCCATAGTCCGGGCCCCCGTCCGCGGATGACGATGTGCCGGGCGACACGCGGGATAGTTCCACCCTCATCCGGGTGTGGAGGCGCGGCCCCCCCTTCCATCCCGCCTCGAGCCTCCACCTGTTCTCGGTGACGGAAAGATTTCGCGGGACCGAACCGGTCCCGTCCCCGCCCGGGGGTTCCCTCTTCTCCACACTGCGTTCCCGGTACCTCGCCTCGATTTCGAGGTCGGAGCCTTCCCCTGCCGTCATCCCCAGGAAACGATCGACCCCCCTCCCGGGAAAGACGACCTCCCTGGTGGGTTCCGGCGTCGAAAAGACGTCGAGGTACCCGCGCATCCGGAGCCCGGGGACCGGGCGGAGGTCCACGCCGGCATACATCCCGTTTTCGTTCCGGCCGCCGGTCCTGTCGCCGAACACGGACACCCGCCCGAACCCCCCGCCGGCGGGGTAGGCACGACCCACGAGAACGACACCGACGCCGGGGACTGGGGCGAACAACGCCCCGGCCAGTCCGGACACCCCGCCCGCGTGCCACGCCACTTCTCCGTACAGCACAACCGGTGTGGTGATCGTGAAGTCCACGGAGATTGTACGATCGACGACACGGCGGGCGGGCGGCGATGACGCGTCGTCCCCGACCCCGTCGCGGCGAACCGTGGAAAACACTGAGCCGAGATAATTCAGCCCCAGCCCGGAGCCCGGGACATTCCCCGGTTCAAACCTCGCGGCGGCGCCGTGGCTCCACTGCGTCACCCGGTCCATGTTCCCGATTTCGGCCGTGGTGCGGTGATACCCGGTTTCGTCGAGAGATGCGATCGACCCGTCCTCCCCCAGGACCGCGGACCTGCTTCTGCGGGAAACAAACGCGACCAGCGAGACGGGGCCCGCGGTGGCGCGTGCCGCGCTCCCCCGAAAAAAATTGGTTTCGTCGGCGGTGGGAGAGGACGTGACGCCCCATCCCCTGCGCATCGCCGGGGCGATGACCTCCGCCCCCTTTCCGAATGAACGGCCGTTCGAGAATACCAGTCCCTGGCCTGAGGCGATCCTGAAATCACCCAGCATCACCCCGACCGCGTCCCCGGGACCCCCGAACGCGAGCGACCCGGTGAGGTGATCACTCAGGCGGCTTTCACCGGGGTCTTTCTCGGTGAGCAGCCCGGCCGAAAACCATTTTCCCTCCGTCACCCTCAGGCGGTTGTAGATTTTCATGCGGTCGCCGGCGTACGCTCCCGTGGTGTAACCCCGGCCCGGCTGGAGTTTGCCTGAGACCCTCGTTCTCCAGCGAAACCGCCGGCGCCCGGAGCCTCTCCCGGGGATATCGTCGCCGCGCGGGAGTTCGATATCTTCATCATCCTCGGCGCCCGTGATCTGTTCGTCGAGGGCGTCTGTCCCGCCGGGGCGTCCGGAATCCGCCGGCACAGACATCGGCTGACCGGGGAGGACTTCCGTGTCCCCCGTCTGGGCGTGCATGTTCGTCTCCGCGGCGAGGAGTATCATCAGGAGGAGCCGGAAGACCGGCGCGCGCTGGGCGCCCGCCTCAGCCCGGGACATCGAAGGTGAGCGCGAAGACATGGGACCATCCGAGGAGCGGGTCCACGCTGACGCTGTAACCAACTCCCGCCGGGACTCCGGACAATTCGACGCCGGCATGGATCCGGCCGAAGTCCTCCGATGCCCCGCACCGGACGATCATCCGGGCTGAAGTCCGGACCGCAAGGCCCGCCCGGACAGCGAATCGTCCGCGAACGTTCCGCTCGGCCTGGAGAGAACAGTCGAGCCCCCTGGAAATCAGTACGGCTATCGCCATGCTCACCGTCGCGCGCGCCCGCTCCCCCGACGAGCCGATCCGGGGCCTGTTCACATCGGTAAGCCGCAGTCCACAACGCATCCATTGCAGGGGGGCGACGAGCACTGTGAAGTCCAGCCCGGCCATGCCGGTCGAACCGTATCCACGGATCGAGATGCGCGTGTACCGGATACCCGCCCCGAACCTCATCGGGCCGGTCCCCCCGCCGAAGGCGATGACGCCCGAGTGTTCGGAGTAGAGGTCGTACCCGAACCGGGTGACGGCGACTCCCGCCCCTCCGGCGCCCAGCGGGAACGCGACGGACGCTGCACTCGCGGAAAGTTCGCCAAGCCCGAAGGCGCCGGGTGAATGCGCCACCCCGAGACGCGCATGCCCGGCCGGGGAGAGCAGGGCCTGAGCGTCCAGTACGCACCACGGATCCCAACCCTGCCTGAGCCACACCCCCCCGCCGGCTTCCGCCACCGGATCGAACCGTTCCTGCGAGCGGGCCGTGACGGCCCAGGCGGCACAGATGATGAACATCGTTGCGATTTTCAGCATTTCTCCTCCCCACATCGATCGCCGGTCGGCCTTGAAGGTCAGCGGCCAATTCGATATATTGGTGTAATCATAATTCCCCCCCGGCGATGAAAATTCTG
Organism: Bacteroidota bacterium; assembly: GCA_035286625.1. Lineage (GTDB taxonomy): Bacteria > Bacteroidota > Ignavibacteria > UBA10030 > SZUA-254 > SZUA-254. Next base: position 403 of record DATEDB010000088.1, on the reverse strand, counting down.
CTCCTTTCGTCACTTCTGTTCGTGTCGGCATCCGGCTCGGTCGCCCAGGAACTCAATTGCACGGTGACGATCAATACCGACCTTCTCACTTCCGAGGCCAGGGAAAATCTCCAGGATTTCGCAGACCAGGTCCAGAATTACATCAATTCGTACCGATGGTCGGACGAGGACATCGGCCCGGGGAAAATCGAGTGGACGATTTCGATCTCCTTCCAGGGATCCCCCTCGCAGAACGGCTACAAGGCCCAGGCCTTCATCGGGAGCCAGCGACCGATCTACCGCTCGGAGAAAAACACCGCCCTGCTGAGGGTGCTGGACGATCGCTGGGAATTCACCTACCAGCGGAGCCAACAGATGCTGCACGACGAGATCAATTTCAACCCCCTGCTCAGTTTCCTGGATT
>DATEDB010000087.1:0-7402 GCA_035286625.1 Bacteroidota bacterium | reverse complement strand
AACGCCCCGCCGTCCGTCCTCGAACTCCGGTTCCTCCCCAGGGAAAACGGGACGGAAATACAGATGGTGCAGACCCGCGTGCCGGCGAACCAGGCGCCAAGGTTCCGGAGAGGCTGGACGGAACACTACTGGACGCCGCTCAAAAAATATTTCAACAGGGACCGCTGAGAGGGAGGCGCAAGAAAAAGCCGGACCCCGTGACGGGGTCCGGCCGATAACCCAAGTCGTTACGCCGCGGCTTTTACCTGTTGCACGAACAACCGCCCCGCATACCCCGGCGGTGATTCATGAAATTTCCCCCCCGGTGTCCTCTCATGCCGCGCCCCGCGCCTTCCATACGGTGATTCCCGGAAAACCCCGGTCCGGCGGCGAAATCGCCCCTCCGGTGTTCCTTCAGGTGTTCCCGCTGTTCGGGTGTCAGCATATTCCCGACCGCGAGCCTGTGACGGAGCATGGCGGCCTCAAGTTCACCACGGATCCCTGAAATTTCCTTCTGTTTCGCGAGCAAGGCCGCCTCGTCGGGTTTGTCCTGCCTTCTCATCGAACGGAAATCGACGCGCGCGGTTTTCATTTTCGCGCGGAGGGCGATGACGTTTTTCTGATGGTCTTCCCTCAGTTTTTGGATTTTGGCCATGGTTGCCTGGTCCAGTCCGGTCGAATCCCTCAGATTGCGGCCATCCCGGGGGCGGGGATCCCGATTTTCCAACCGCTGGGCGTTCGCGGTGGAAATCATGGCGGCGAGCGCGAAAATCACGAATGTTTTCATGGGTGTCTCCTCTCGGATTGAATTTGTATTTTAGACAGCGGACACGCGGATTGGTTTAACTCAGGGTCCCCGGACCGGTGATCGAGCGGTTTTCGCTGGAATCGCGGGTTCGGAAGCGCCCTGTATATTTAATCAGCCCCGGCCACGGCGGACCCGCGCGCGCGAAAACCGGGCGCCGCCGCCAGGAGGCTCGCCGCAAGTCCGGGATAAATCGGTTCGATCCCGAAGAGCCGTCCACCCGGTCCCGCCAGGAGCAGGCCCGCGACCCACCACCCGGTGGAGATCGTCCACCCGAGAAGCATCGAGAGGAACGCATAGCGGGGGGTAAGTCTCAGGCGCCGGGAATAGGCCGACAGGACCGGGATAATGAGCCCCGGGATGGTGACCGTCCCGACCGTGTACCAGATCTCTATCACGCTCGGCATCAACACCGCGACCGGTATGGACACCGCGAGCGAAATCGCGAGCCCGATCCTTGTCGCGGGAGTGGACCGTCCCGGGTCCCCGGACCCCCGGCCACCGGTGGTGAGGCGGACGTAGATGTCCCTCCCGATCGTCTGCCCCGAGACGAAGGCGAGAGTGTTCAGCGTGGACATGATCGTCGCCAGGATGCCGGCGAAAAAAAGACCCTTCGCAACCGGCGGAAGGACGGCTTCGGCCAGCATCGGATAGGCCATGAGCGGCTGCTCCAGCCCGGGGATGATGGCCCTGGCGTACAGCCCCGCCGAGGCCGTCAGAAAGTCGAAAATGAACCAGAACAGTATCGACACGAGGATTCCCCGCCGGGCGGTGCGTTCGTCCCTGGCGGCATAACACCGCTGATGGAACGCCGGGTCCACGAACGTCCAGAGGGCGATGAAGAACCAGACCATGAGGTACTGGATGCTGTTTCCGCCGTGCCAGCTCAGATGCAGCGGCGGGAGGTGTCCCTGCAGATATCCGAGGCCGCCGTATTCGGTCGCGCAGTAGGGGAGAATCACGGCGAAACCGGCGAACATGAAGAAGAACTCCACGACATCGGTCCGGACGTCCGCGCTGAACCCCCCCGAAAACAGATAGGAGACGGACACGGCGGTCGCCACCAGCACGCCCGCGAGAAGCCCCCAGCCGAAGAGCATCTGCAGGAGCACCCCGAGCATGAGCATGTAGGGGGCGGGGGTCACCAGGACGAGTGTCAGGCCGGCCCCGAGGAGCGATGTGCGGCGGTCGTAGCTCGCCTCCAGCTTGTCGGGGATGGTCAGGAGGTTCGTCGCGCGGATCCGGGGCGCAAGAAACCACGCGAAGAGCGCCGCGAAGAGATAGTAGGGAAAGCCCTGGACGAGCCAGTTCGATATTCCGTACCGCCAGGAAAACTCCCCCACTCCCAGGATCCCCCCGTACCAGGTCGAGACCAGTGTCATCACGAACAGCGGCAGGGTGAGGGGCCTGCCCGCCAGCAGGAACCCGACGTCGTCGGAGCGTCCCCGGATGCGGACCGAGAATCCCGCGACGATGACGGCGAGGAAAAAAAATCCGATGACGAACAGGTCGCCGGCCGCGAGATGGATCATCGGTTTCGACGCGGTTTTCCCGGGCGCCCCCCCACGGCCCTGCGCGGATGGACCGGCGGCCGCAGCCGGTACAGCAGGAGTGTGCCGCCCGAATGCCTCACGCGGACGGAAACTCCCGTCGCGGCGTTGCTGATCCCCTCGCGCACACCGAGCTGGAGGGTTTCGCCGCACAGCGGGTACCGGGCCCCGTCGAGCCTCACGCCGCGGCACCGGTCCAGCGGGATGAGCGAAAAGGTCTCGCCGCGCTTCATCGGAATTTTTTCGTCGGGTCCCAAGAGCGTCAGCGACCCCGCCCGGTCGACGAGCATGAGGCGGATTTTCCGTCCGAACTTCCTGAAACAACCCAGCGCGCTGGTGGAATGGTCGAGCCGGTCGCCGGCGGCCCCCGCGATGACCGCCCCGGCGATCTTCAGCGACACGCAGTACCGTATGGCCTTCTCCAGGTCGGTGCTCTCCTGGTCCGGGAAACGGCGAATGATCACCCGGTGAAAACGCCTGCGCCCGGCCGGGGTCAGAGAATCGAGATCGCCAAGGATGACGTCGGGCCGGATGCCCAGCCGCGAGGCGTGGCGGGCTCCCCCGTCGGCGCAGACGACGAGATCGGCCGAACGGGCGAGTTTCACCACCAGGGAGTCCGCCGGAATGTCCCCGCCGGCGATGATGCACGCCACCGATGCAGGTATGTCTTTCATAACCGGATGATGAGGCCGACCAGGTAGTTCCTCTCCGAGGCGGGGAAAAAGGCGTCCCCCTCCCCGTTCTGGAAATACAGCCGGTCGAAGATGTTGCGAATCTCCAGGCGGATGCCGGCGGGGGAATCCTTTCCGGCCGGCCTGAGAAGGACTTCGGCGTCCGACACCCAGTACGGGGGGTTGCGCCGGGAGGCGTCGCGCATATTGTCGGTATAAAACCCGCCGACGAATTTCGCCAGGAGCGACACCGTCGCCGGGCCGGCCGCGACACCGATCCTGAAGTTGCCCATGATGTCCGGAAACCCCGCGACGGGATTGCCGTCGAGCCTGACGGCGTTACCGGCGTCGTCGAAGATGGCATGCCTGACGAGGCGGTTTCGCGAGAAGGTCATATTGGCCGCGAGGCTCCATGGGCCCGCTGTCGCGGACATCTCGAGCTCGAGGCCGGTGTGCCTGGAGCGATCGGCGTTCCCGGTGACCGGTTGTCCGAAGATGTCCACCTGCCCGCTCTTGACCAGTTCGTCGTAGAATTCCATCCAGAACAGGTTTCCCTTGAGGATGATGCCCCCGGCGCTGTACCCTCCCCCAAGTTCCAGGTCCACGAGGCGCTCGGGCTTCACCAGCGGAGAGGTGAAATCGTAGCGGATCGTTCCGCCTGCGGTGTCGGCGCGGAACAGGGGGGCCGCCCCGAAGTAGGAATCCTCCGCCGCGTAGAGGTTGCGCAATCGCGGTTCCCGGGAGGTGTACGCGGCGGAAAAATACGAGTGCCACCGGTCCGCCGGCCGGAGGTCGAGCCCGACCCGCGGATTGGCGAACAGATACGCGGTGGAAAATTCATTTCCGAGGTATTTTTCCTTCCCGATCCAGTACCGGTTCCGCACGACCTGCAGTTCTCCCATCACCGAAACCCGGTCACTCAGGCGGGCGATGTCGTGGGCGTAGAGCGACATCATGTCCTTCGCCCCGGAATATTCGTAGAAATGGTAGTCGGGGTCGAACCCCGGGGGCAGCTCCCCGGCGTACCGGATTTTTCCCCAGTGGGTCGAGCGGTGGATCCGCAGTTCGCCGCCGACGGTGAGGTCGTGCCCCCCGGCGATGAGGTTGACACGCGGCAGCCAGCCGCTCTGGCGGTTTTCCACCGTGGCGCGCACCAGCGCGTCGACGGGGTTGGCGTCGGTGGGGATGCCGTAGTCGTACCCGAGTCGCAGGAGGGCCGTGTCGGCCCAGGAGGCGTCGTAATCGAAAAACCCGTCTCCGCGGTAGTGGAAAAAGGTGTTCGAGATCGTCAGCCGGGGGGAGAGACGCAACTCGTTGAGCAGTTCGAAATGCGGCTGGGAGAAGTTTTCAATTTCCTGCGCCCTCCTCGTCGAGGCGAAGGTGAAGGCCGCCCCGGCGGAGTCGGTCTCCCAGGCGGAATAGTTCCGCCTGCGGAGGTCCGGGTCCGGGCCCGCGAACAGGGGTATCCCGTAATAGGCGAGGCCATCCGAGATCGGCCCGCCAAAAAAATGAATCTGTGTCGTCACACCCGGGTCGCTCCTGACCGCGCCGAGGAAATACGAATTCATCTCCACCCAGGAGTTATTGCGATAGCCGCCGCTCCTGATCGTGGACAATCTCCCATAAAAAAGATACCGCTCCGCCACCGGCCCCGAATTGACGGCGACCGAATATTTGCGGGTGTTCAGGATGGTGCGGGGCTTCGTCCCGCCGAACTGCTGGAACCCGAACATGGTCTCGAGCGTGATTCCCGGGTCGGGGCGGAAGGGACTCGCCACCAGATTCACCGATCCCCCGATGGCCGGGGGGCCGTAAAAAGAGCTCCCGGCGCCGCGCTGAACATGGACCCCCTGGAGATTCGCCGCCAGGTCCGGGAAATCGATCCAGTAGACATTGTGGTCCTCCGGGTCGTTCTGGGGCACCCCGTTGATGGTGACCGAAAGCCTGCGCTGGTCGAAACCCCGGAGGTTCAGGTACGTGTACCCGATGCCGTTGCCGTTTTCGGAATACGTCGTCATGGAGGGCAGTTCGGAAAGGAGGACCGGGAGGTCCCGGACGGACGTTCTGAGCACGATCTCATCCTGATTGAGTTCCGAGAAAGTCACCGGGGACGATCGCCCCGCCGCGGTGATCGGGCTGATCGTGACTCCCCGGAGGTAGTAGAGCGTGTCGCCCGGGTCGGGTTCCGGGGACTGCCGGGATACCCCGAATTCCCGGGAGACCCCGGATTTCCCGGATCCCCCGGATATCATTGAACCGGCGCAGGCGGCCGTGACGAGAATGAGAATGACGGGTCGAAGGATGGTGGTTTTCCGATTCATGTGACGGGTTCCTCCTGTGTTGAGATTCCCGGAATCCGGACGCCCGTGGTTCGGGCGCGTGAGGTCCGGGGGACATATCATAAAAAAACCGTTTTCCCGACTCTCGAAGGGAAAACGGTTCGATAAAGATCCCGTTCCGTTTCCCTACGCTGGCATGACCCAGATCAGGTGCTCAAGGGTATTTTCTCAGTCCCGCATTTCTCCGCGGGACACCCCTAACGGTGCTTGCTGAAAATATAGTCCATATGGCCGGGAAAAGCAAACTCCGGGATATCCGTTGTCCGGTGCCCGGATGAAGGGGAACGTCCTCGATATGGCCGTCGGTATCATCGTCGGAGCGGCGTTCGGGGCGATCATCACATCGCTCGTGAAAGACGTCATCATGCCGCCGATCGGTCTGCTCCTCGGCGGCGTCGATTTCAGCACGTTCGCGTTTGTTCTGAAGCAAGCGCAGGGAGGGGCGCCCGCGGTAAAGAGGAAATGGCCCCGCCGGCCGCACCCGCGACGAAGGACTGCCCGGAATGCTCGATGTCCATCCCGGTCAACGCCAGGCGTTGCGGGCATTGCACCGCCGGCCTGACGAAATAATCCGTCCCCCGACGGCCGGGGCTGGGATTTTATCCCGGTTGAACAACCGCCATCCCTATATCTGCGGTGAATATACGCGGAAATTGCGCGGTTAAGATATTCTTCGTATATTGGCGGGTCAAAAAAACATCGAATATCAGGATTATCACTCAATGGCCCGACATTTATCGGCGGAACGGCAGGCCCGAAAGGCCGTCAAACACCGCAGCAGGAACAAGTCCTACAAGTCCAAGATGAATACGGCGGTGAAAAAGGTCCGGAACGCGGCAGGGAAGGACGAGGCGGCCGCCGCACTGAGGAAGATCAACAAGCTCCTCGATCAGCTCGCGGCCAGGGGGATCATCCACAAGAACAACGCCGCGAACAAGAAGTCGCGACTGACGAAATACGTGAACGCGATAAAGTAACCGCCCCCCAAAACACATTTTAAAACAGCTTTTCATGACAAACCCCGACCGACAGGCCGGGGTTTTTTATCCGGGCGGGGGTTCCGGTTCATCGGGCCCGGCGCCGAGCTGCTCCTCCAATTCCTTCAACCTGTCCGCGAAAGATTCCTCCCTGTCCGGCATCCGCCGGAGGAGGAGTCGGTACGTTTCGACGGCCTCCCTGACGGCCCCCTGGCTGGCGTAAATTTCGGCGAGCGTGCGGCTGATGATCCTGTCATCACCACCGAACCCGGGAGGGCCCTGCATGGGGGGAGCCGGGTGCGGGATTCCGCCCAGGAACATGACTGCATCGTCCGGGACGTCGGAACGTGGGGTTTCCACATCGGTGTCCGTCGGTCCCGGGAGGACGGCCGGTGAAAGTTCTTCCATGCCTGCGGGACGTCCGGGGGAATGTTCTGCTGTTTGCGCTCGGACGGGTTCGGTCGCGGCATCGGCCGCATCCGGGGCCGTGACTGCGGGCGTGTCGGGGACCGACCCGGATGTTTCCGCGGGGGGACGATCGCGCCAGGCCGCCAGCCCGGACCACTCCTCGCCCAGCTGTGCAAGGACGATGTTCTCGGGGTAGGCCCTGATCACCCGGGAGAGGGTCCGGACCGCCGTCACGTGATCGCCGCGGCCGGCGAGGCATTTCGCGTGGATCAGCACTCCGGTGGTGTAATCGGGATAGAGGCTCAGGCCCCGTTCGCAGAGTTCACCCGCCCTGGTGACCTCCCCGGATGTGAGGAGCGCTTCGGCGAGCCTTGCGAAGAGGGGGGACGACGGGTGCGCGGCCAGGTGCTGTTCGAGTTCCCGCGGCGACGTCCCGGTCGTCATCAGACCGCCACGGAATGCGTTGGATCGGGGATATCTTCGGGGTGCATGGCGGGGGTCTCGTCGTCGTCGGGCGTTGCGGCGAGGGCCGGCCGGCGGCCCACCATGATGTGCCTCAACGACGTCCAGGCGACCAGGCCGAATCCCATCGTGAAAAGCAGCTGGAACGGCACCGCGGCAAGTTCGACATAATAAACTGAGGCGATGACGCCGAAGGCGCAATAGAGGGCGA
>DATEDB010000086.1:0-9335 GCA_035286625.1 Bacteroidota bacterium | reverse complement strand
GCCGTACGAGCTGCTCGAGAAAGACATCTCCTCGATCAAGATGCTGGGGGCGAACCTGGTCCGGTTTCTCTATCCGCCCCACCCGTACATCCTGAACCTCTGCGACCGGTACGGACTGTTCGTCATGGAGGAGATCCCGCTGAATGGCGTCCCGACCGCAGTCCTCTCGCAGGAATTATACCAGGAGCTCACCACCACGTACATCAAGGAGATGATCTGGAGGGACCGGGGCCACGCCTCCGTTCTGGCCTGGGGGATCGGGAACGATTTCGAAACCCCGGCCGCGCAGACCTGCGAGGCCATCACCGCGATGCGCAGCGTGGTGAAGGCGATCGACGACCGGCCCGTTTACTACGGGTGCAGCTCTCCGCGCGATCCCTGCCTGGCGTACGTGGATCTCATTGCCGTCAACGTCGGCGGCGACCAGGCCGCCTCTGTCCGCGATTCGGTCAGGGCCTGGAAAAATCTCGGAAAACAGAAGCCGCTGATTCTCGTCAGGTACGGCAGGGAAGTGGAGCCGGGGAACCGGAACGGCTACAGTGATCCTCTCTCCCTGGAGGCGCAGGCCAGGCACGCCATGATCATCTTCGAGGCGGTCAGGGACGCCTCGATCGCGGGAAGCGTTCTCTGGTCGTACAACGACTGGCATACGGACAGGCCGGCGTTGAGCTCCCACTCCGGCGATCCATATTTGCAGGCGATGGGGATCGTCGACGGGGGCCGGGAGAGGCGCATTGCGTTCGACGTGGTGCGGTCGCTGTTCAACGGCGAGAAGGTCTACGCCCTCCCCGTGGGCAATTATTCCTCGGGGGCCCCGGTCATTTTCGTCATCGCGGGCCTCGTGATTCTGATCGCCTTTGCTTTTATTTACAACGGGGACCGGAGGTTCCGGGACGCGGTCAACCGGTCGCTTGCCCGGACATACAATTTTTTCGCCGATGTTCGCGACCAGCGGATCATCACGTACGGCCACTCGCTCTTTCTCGCGCTCATCGTGTCGGTCACCTGGGCCACGCTCTTGGCGAGCGTCCTGACCTATTACCGCGGCAGCCTCGTCCTCGACAACATTCTGAGCTTCGTCATGTCGGACGGGATGAAGGAACATTTCGTGAAGCTGGTCTGGAACCCCCCGGCCTTCATCCTCGCGATGTCCGCCCTCATTTTCCTGAAACTCGTGTTCCTGGGCGTGGTGGTGAGGCTGCTGTCGATGCTCGTCCGGACCCAGGTCAATTTTTATCACGCATTCTCGATCACGATGTGGTCGACGCTTCCCTACGTCGCATTCATCCCGGTGGCGATGGTCCTCTACCGGTTGATGGAGACCGGGTTCTACACCCTGCCGGTCTTCATCGCCCTGGCGCTCGTGACGGTGTGGGTCCTGATGAGGCTGTTCAAGGGGATCGCCATCATCTTCGACGTGTTCCAGGCGAAAGTGTACGCTGTCGGTGTGCTTCTGATCCTGGCGACCGGGCTTGCGGTCTTCGGATACCTGGACTACGTGCATTCCACTTCGCAGTACCTGAAACACGTCATGCACCTGGTCAACAGGACAACCTGAGGCGATCGGATGTATCTGTCGAAAATCGAGATCATCGGTTTCAAGTCGTTCGCGCAGAGGACCAACCTCAACTTCGACGCGGGCCTCACGGCCATCGTCGGCCCGAACGGCTGCGGGAAAACCAACATCGTCGACGCCATCCGGTGGGCCCTCGGCGAGCAGCGGTACAGCACCCTGCGGTCGGACAAAATGGAAGACGTCATCTTCAACGGGACGAAGAACCGCCGTCCCCTCGGACTGGCCGAAGTGTCGCTTTCGATAGAAAACACCAGGGGGATACTGCCGAGCGAATATTCCGAGGTAACCATCACCCGGCGCGTCTTCCGGTCGGGGGAAAGCGAGTACCTGCTGAACAAGGTGCCCTGCCGCCTCAAGGATATCCACAACCTGTTCATGGACACCGGGATGGGCAGTGATGCCTACTCGGTGATCGAACTCAAGATGGTCGAAACCATCCTCAGCGACAGCACCGACGAACGGAGAAAATTGTTCGAGGAAGCGGCCGGAGTGACCAAGTACAAGGTCCGGCGGAAAGCCGCCCTGCGCAAACTCGACGAGGTGCAGCAGGACCTCGCCAGGGTGAACGATATCGTCAAGGAGGTTCAGAAGACGGTCGGCTCCCTCGAGAGACAGTCCCGCAAGGCGGAACAGTACAACGACATCTCGGGACGGCTCAAGGCGCTCGAAATCGATCTCCACGAAAGGGAATACGCCTCGCTGCACGCGAAGCTCGCGCCGCTGGAGGAGCAGTACGGACTCGCCCGGCGGAACCGCAACGTGGTGGACGACAACCTCAGGCGTCAGGAAGAGGTGATCGAGTCCCTCCGGGAAGAACAGCTGGCGATCGAAAGGGAAATGGCGGCCGCGCAGGCCTCGGTCGGGGAGCGGGCTGAAGCGGTCCGCCGGCTCGACGAAAAACATCTAGTCGCCAACGAGCGGATCAACGCCCTCACCGCGAACCTGGAGCGCCTCGAAAAAGAGAAATCGGACCTCGCCGCCCGTGAAGTCGAAGTCCGCGCCGAGAGAGATGCCCTGGCCGGGAAGAAGGCCGGCCTCGCCGGACGGATCGAGGAGGCCGCCGCCCGGTTCACCGCGCTGAAGGGGGAACTCGCCGGCACCACCGCGCGGCTCGAGGCGAAAAAGGCCGAGCTTCACGCCCTGAACGAGAACCTGCTCGCCGTCGCCCACGACCTGATCTCCCGGAAGGGCGGGCAGGAGCGGGTACGGTCGAGGAGCGAGAACCTGAAGGGGAGGATCGACCATTCCGTGGAGGAAGTCCACCACTATCAGGAGGACATCGAAAACAACACCGTGCTGATCGCGCAGCTGACCGCCCAGGACCGCGAGCTGAGGGTGCGCTACGCCGGCGCGGAGATGCATCTGCACGAGAAGGAGAAAGAGCGGAGGGCCTTTCAGGAGGGGATCGACGCCCTTGAGAGGGAAATCCTGACCCTCGAAAACGACCGGGAACGGAACGTCTCCAGGATCGATTTTCTGAAGCGCATGCTCGAGCGGCACGAGGGCTTCGCCGACGGGGTGAAGCACCTCCTGCACGACGCCAGCTGGAAATCCCGGAACATCGGGACGGTGGCCGAGGCCGTGACCATGGACCAGAAGTACCGGGTCGCGATCGAAGCGGCGCTCGGCGATGCGGCCTTTTACCTCGTTGTCGGGAAACCGGACGAGGGGGCCGAGGCGTTCGACGAGCTGAGACGCCTGAGCAAGGGCAAGGCCTCGATCATGTGCCTGGAGTGGGTCCCCGATCTGCGACGGCGTGCGGCCGGCGACGGTGCCGACCGGGTTCTGTGGGCCGCGGATATCGTCCGGTGCGACGCGCGGCATAAAAAGCTGTTCCGCTACCTCCTTCAGGATGTGGCGGTGGTAGACTCGATCCGCGACTCTGCGGCCCTGCTTGCCAGGCATAACAACATCCGCTGCGTCACCCTCGAGGGCGAAATCGTCACCAGCGCCGGGTACATGCGGGGCGGGGCCGCACGGCTGGACGAGGGCGCCACCATCGGCAAGGCCCTGCACATCGCCGAGCTGGAGGACGCCAACAGGGAAATCGTCCGGAAGCTGGCCGAACACAGGGAGAGGAAGGCCGCGAGGGAGGCCGACCTCGCCGCGATGGACCTCAGGCCCCACGGTGACGCCGTGAAGGCGGTCGAAAAGGAAATGACAGGGATCGAGATGCGGATCGCGCAGCTCGAGTTCGAGAAGAAGAGGGCAAACGATACGATCACCCGCTACCAGGCAGACATCACCTCGGTCGAGGCGGAACTCCGCAAGCTCGAGGACCTCCGCCTCCGGGGCGAGTCGGGACTGGCAGAATGCGAGGAACGGAAGAAGATCCTCGATGCCCTGAGCCTCTCCGAGACCCACAATTTTTCGCTGCTGGAAAGCGAGTGGACGGAGGCGACCCAGAGGGTGAGCGAGAGCGAAATCCAGGTCGTCACCCTGCAGGGCGAGATGACCAGCCTCGACCGCGACCACGACAGGGCCGGCTCGCGCCTCGGGGATATCCGCGTCAGTCTCGAGCGCCGGGACGCGGAAGTCGCCCGATCGCACGAGGAACAGCAACGGCTGGCAGGCGAGATCGCCGCCTGCCAGGAGGAGCTCTCCGGACTCCGCGAAGGCCTCGGCGCGCTCGAGGGGGCGAGGAGGGCGGTGGAGGAGAGGTACTCCGCGCGGAGGGCGGAGTTGCACAGGAACGAATTGCACATCAAGGATGAGCGTCGCCGTCACGAGGATGCGGTGACCAATGCCCACGAGCTGGAGATGAGGATCGCCGATTTACGGTCGGGGATCGAGCACCAGAAGGACCGCGCCAGGGACGAATTCGGCGTCGAGCTGCAGCTCAAGGAATTTGAACCCTCCCAGCTGGAGAATTTCGCCCCCCTGAGGGACGAGATCGGCCAGTTGAAGGGGCGGCTGAAGGTGCTCGGGGCGATCAATTTCGCGGCCTTCGACGAATTCAACACCGAGAGCGACCGGCTCAACTTCCTCACCCAGCAGAGGGACGACCTCCTCGAGGGCGAGAAAACGCTCACCAAGACGATCGAAGAGATCAACCAGACGGCCCAGCGGATGTTCTCCGAAACATTCGCGAAGATCCGCGAGAACTTCATCATGATCTTCAAGGACCTGTTCATGGAAGGGGACGAGTGCGACCTCCGCATTGAGGAGGGCGTGGATCCCCTCGAGGCGAAAATCGAAATCATCGCCAGGCCGCGGGGCAAGCGGCCGACCTCCATCGACCTGCTCTCGGGCGGGGAGAAGACGCTCACGGCCATCGCACTGCTGTTCGCGATCTACCTGGTGAAACCCAGCCCCTTCTGCATCCTGGACGAAGTGGACGCTCCGCTGGACGACTCCAACATCGACAGGTACACCCGCATCCTTTCCAAGTTCTCGAAGGAGACGCAGTTCATCGTGGTCACGCACAACAAACGGACCATGGAATCCGCCACCGCGATGTACGGCGTGACCATGGAAGAAATGGGCGTATCCAAGATCGTCACCGTCCGCTTCAACGAAGACGCGCGCGTCCGGTCGGCCGCAGTGACAGGCTGAGACCGGGGCGGCGGTTCTCCGTCAGTACCCATGAATTCCTATGGTTCGACTTTTCACAGACTTTGACGGCACCATCACCACCGGAGATGTCGGGGACGCGCTGTTCGGGTGTTTCGGCGGGGCCGAGGCCCTGCACGCCGTCGCCGGTTACCGCGACGGAAAACTGTCGGCCGTCGGGTGCTTCGAGGCCGAATGCCGGGCCTGTGGCGCGGTCGGCGTGACCGAACTCGGAGGGTTCCTCGATTCGGCGCGGATCGACGATACCTTCCCGGAGTTCGTTGCCTGGTGCCGGCGGAGGGAGTTCCCCCTGATGATCCTCAGCGACGGGATGGATGCGTACATCGACGGGATCCTCCGACGGCACGGTCTTTCGGACGTAGAGTTCCGTGCCAACAGAATGGAGATCCGACCTGCACCTGCGGCGGACACGGTCTCGTTTGTTCCCTCGTTCCCGTATACTGACGAGGTGTGCGACCGCTGCGCGAGTTGCAAGAGGAACCACATGCTCACGATGTCGGCCGACGACGACATCATTGTCTACATCGGGGAGGGATACTCCGACCGCTGCCCGGCGCAGTACGCCGATGTTGTCTTCGCGAAGGACGATCTCCTCGGCTGGTGCAGGGCGAATTCCATCCCCTGCCATGAGTATGCCTCGTTCAGGGAGATCTCCGCACGGATCGACAGGATGGCTCCGCCGGCCGTCCCCGGCGGTCGTGCGACGGCCGGACCGGCGGCGGGGTTCGGGCGACGCCGGCGGGCCGCGATCGCCCGCCGGGACATCTACCTGGGCGGGTGAGGGTGGGAGGGACGGACATCCGCGGCATCCTCTTCAGGTACCGGAGCTACACCCCGGTCCCGATGCTGCTGATAATGCTGATTTTTGCGCGACCGACCTTCTCCAGCTTCGCGGTCGGGATCCCGCTGGCCGCCGCCGGGGAACTGATCAGGCTCTGGGGCGTTTCCATCGCCGGAAGTGAAACCCGTGTCACCGGCGTTGTGGGCGCATCTCAGTTGATCACTTCCGGACCATTCTCGTATGTCCGCAACCCGCTCTACGCCGGGAACATCCTGCTCTATCTCGGGATGGGTATCGCCTCGATGGCCCTCTTCCCCTGGCTCCAGGCGGCCGCGCTGCTCTTTTTCGCGTTCCAGTACGCCTTGATCGTGAGCCTGGAAGAGGAATTCCTTTCGGAGAAATTCGGAGACGCGTATCTCCGCTACCGGGACGCGGTCCCGAGGTTCATTCCCGACGGCCGGAAGTTCTCCGGCGGCGCGTCCCCGCAGCCCGGGGTGAACTGGGGACGGGGACTCAGATCGGAGCGGAGAACCCTGCAGGCGATCGGCCTGCTGAGCGCGGCCCTGATCCTGATCGGGAGCCTCTTAAAGAAATGACCAGGATCCTCGTGATCGCGGGCGAAGCCTCCGGGGATCTCCACGGGGCGGGGGTCGTCCGGGAATTGAAACGCCGCGAGCCTTCGGTGGAAATCTTCGGTGTCGGCGGCGACAGGATGATCGCGGCCGGCATGGACGCGATCTTTCACGTCCGGGAACTGGCGGTCATGGGCTTTTTTGAGGTCGTGAAACACCTCCCGGTGCTCAGGGCCGTGGAGAGGACGCTGATGGCGGTCGTCCGCGGGAAGAAACCCGACGTCGTCCTGCTGATCGACTACCCGGGGTTTAACCTCCGCTTTGCCCGGAAGGTGCGCGGCACCGGAACGAAGATCGCCTATTACATCAGCCCGCAGGTCTGGGCGTGGAACCCCGGTCGGGTCCGAAAAATGAAGGGTCTTATCGACAGGATGCTGGTGATCCTTCCGTTCGAGGAACGGATTTATACCGAGGCGGGGATCGACGCCGCGTTCGTGGGCCACCCCCTCCTGGAGGAGCTCACCGAGCCGCAGGAGCGGGGGGCGTTCTGCAAGCGCTATGACCTCGACAGGGACAGGCCGATCCTCGGCATCCTTCCCGGGAGCCGGAAGCAGGAGATCGAGAGGATCTTCCCGGCGATGCTCGGGGCCGCGCGGGTGCTCGCCTCGCGGCACGGGATCCAGCCGGTGGTGGGCGTGTCGTCACTGCTGGAGTTCGAGTTCATGAAGGGATTCATCCGGCAGGGGTCGCCGGTGCGGCTGCTGCAGAACGCCACGTACGACATCATGAAAAATTCCGGCGTGGCCCTCGTGACGTCGGGTACGGCGACGCTCGAGACGGGATGGTTCGGCACGCCCATGGTCGTGGTCTACAAGACGTCGTGGCCGACTTACCTCATCGGCCGGATGCTCGTCAGATTGAAAAACATCGGCCTGGTCAATATCGTCGCGGGTGCCCGGGTGGTCCCCGAGCTGATCCAGGGCGGTGTGAACCCGGCGCGGATCGCCGCCGAGGCCGAAAAGTTTATACTGGATCCCGGTCTCCACCGCAAGACGGCATCGGACCTGGGGATCATCCGGGAACTCCTCGGTACCCCGGGGGCGTCTGGAAGGGTGGCCGCCGCCCTCCTCGGGATGGCGTGAATGGGAGATGCGCGGCGGATCCGCCCGGTGCTCGCGCCTTTATCGTGGATCTACGGGGCGGTCGTGAGCATCAGAAATGCATGTTATGATTCCGGGATTTTCAGCGTCAAAAAAATCAATACTCCGGTGATTTCAGTCGGGAACATCACGACGGGCGGGACGGGGAAAACCCCGCTGGTTGAGCACCTTATTACAAGGCTCACCGGGAGGGGCCTCAGGCCCGCCGTGCTGTCGAGGGGGTACGGCCGGACCACACGGGGCACCCTGGTCGTCTCGGACGGCTCGTCGGTGCTCGAGACCGCGATGCGCGGGGGCGACGAGCCCGTGCAGATCGCCCGGAAATTTCCCCGGTGCCCGGTCGTCGTCGATGCAGACCGCGTTCGCGGAGCGAGACTGATAGAATCGAGGTTCGCTCCCGACGTCATCCTCCTGGACGACGGCTTCCAGCACCGAGCCCTGCACCGGGACCTGGACGTCGTCGTACTCGACGACGTCCCGGACGCATCGAAAATGCGACTGCTGCCGGCGGGCGACAGGCGCGAGCCGATGGGCGCCCTGGGACGCGCTGGGCTGGTGATCGTGAACCGCAGGCGCGAGGGAACCCCCACCGCGGGCGCACCGGGCAGGATCGTGATGCGGCACAGGTTGAAACGAATTGTGGATCCCGCAACCGGCGGGGACGTCCCGTTCGATACGCTGAGGGGGGCGGCGTGTATCGCCTTCTGCGGAATAGGCAACCCGGGGGCTTTCGCGCGTACGCTCGCCGATAACGGCATCTCCCCGGCGGGGTTCCTGGTGTTTCCCGACCATCACCGGTTCGGGGACCGGGACTTTGAACGGATTGACGCGTGCAGCGACGAGAATGCGGCAAGGTTTATCGTCACCACCGAAAAGGATGCCGTCCGCCTGGATGCCGGTTCCCGGCGCGCCGCGGGCATACCGGGCGGGCTGGTGGTGGCCGAGATCGAAGCGGTCATCGAAACCGGCGGGGAACTGATCGATGCGGCGCTCGACGGCATCGGGAGGGCGGCATGACAATGACGATCGGCCTGACGGACGACAGGGTGAACGATGAAAAATACGCATTGTACGTCCGGTGGATCACGGGGCTGGGGGAAGGCATCCGGACAGTCCGCCTGACCCCCCGCGACGGAAACGGCGCGATGGCGGCCGGATGCGATGGTGTCATCCTGACGGGGGGCGGCGATGTGGATCCGGCCCTGTACGGGGGAAACACGGGGGATCAGACAGTGTACGGGGTCTCGAGCGCGAGGGACCATTTCGAGATCGATATCCTCCTCGCCTGCGTGGCTTCGGAGACGCCCGTGCTCGGCATCTGCCGCGGGATGCAGCTGGCGAACGTCGCCCTGGGCGGTACGCTCATCCCCGATCTGGAAGCGGCGGGCTGCCGGGCCCACCGGCCCCGCGGATCGGTGAAGGGCGCGGTGTGCACGCATGATATTCTGCTTCCACCCGGCACGGTCTTCCGCCGTCACCTCGGCGTCGAAAGAGGCCGAGTCGTCTCGAGCCACCATCAGGCGGTGGGAGAGATCGGCCGGGGACTGCGCGTGGCCGCGACCTCCGACGACGGGGTGACCGAGGCCCTCGAAGGAGACCCTCCGGCGGCGAGCGCCGGCCTGCTCCTGGTCCAGTGGCACCCGGAACGCGCCGAAAGCCCCGACGAACCGCTG
>DATEDB010000085.1:0-5908 GCA_035286625.1 Bacteroidota bacterium | reverse complement strand
CCGGTATCGTATCGGGGACCGACGGCCTCGTCCGCTATCCGCCGAATTTCACCGACTGGGGAGACGTGGATGTCACAGGCGAACTCGCGAAGCGCACGGGCCTGAAGGTGGTCACCGAGAACGACGCCAACGCCGCGGCGCTGGCCGAGGCCAGGTTCGGGGCTGGTATGCGGCACCCGGATTTTATCTTTGTCATCTGGGGGACGGGCGTCGGGGGGGGATTGATCCTCGACGGGAAGATCTTCCGTGGCCCCGGCGGGGGGGCCGGGGAAATCGGCCACGTGACCATCGACCGGGACGGCCCGGAGTGCAATTGCGGCAACCGCGGTTGCGTCGAGGCCTACATCGGACAGAAATATCTCTCCCTCCGGACACAAAACCTCATCAGCGAGGCACATCGATCCGCCGGCCGAACGGCGATCACCGACCTGGTGGGAGGAGATTTCGCCCGGCTCGATCCCCGGATCATCTCCCGGGCGGCGGAAATGGGTGATGAGCTGGCTGTCGGTGTCCTGACCGGAGCCGGGGAGATGCTGGGCGTCGCGCTGGCCTCCGTGGTAAACGTTATGGATATTCCGACGGCCATCATCGGCGGTGGCCTGTCGGCCGTCCCGGATTTCGTGTACAGGGCCATCGCGGGGGAAATGCGTTCGCGGGTCCTCCGGCCGCACAGGGACCGCGTGGCGGTTGGACGCGCTCTGCTGGGGAACCGCGCAGGAATCATCGGTGCCGCCTCTCTCCTTTTCTGATGCCCGCAGTCTCATGGCCCGTCTGAGTCCCGCCGCCGCGTGCCTGGCCCTGCTCATCGGCCTCTCTGCGGGGATCGACGCGCCGGCGATGCAATCCGGCACCATACCGCCCTCCACGGCCGCGGCGGATACCGCCGCTTCCAGGCTCCCCGCGGATCTCCCGGCCCAGGCAACCCCCGACACCCTCGCCCCCCGTGATACCTCCGGCGGCGTCGACACCGTCGTACAATACTCCGCCACCGACTCCGTCGTCTTTGTCCTCCCGGACAAACAAATGTTCCTCTACAGGAGCGCCACGATCGGGTACCAGAACATGGCGCTCAATTCCGAAGTCATCGTGGTCGACTGGAACAGCGCAACCCTCAACGCCCGCGGCGTCCCGGACACCACCGACCCGACGGGGAGAAAGTACACCGGCACACCCGTCATGAAAGAGGCGGGGGAGCGGTACGACGGCCGGGAGCTGAGCTACAATTTCGGGACGAAAAAGGGAAGGATCGAACTCGGGGACACAAAAATTGAAGAGGGATTCTACCACGGGGAGGAGATCAAGAAGCTCGACTCCGACGACATGTTCGTCCGCGAAGGCAGGTACACCACCTGCGATCTGCCGGAGCCGCATTATTATTTCGGGAGCCCGAGGATGAAAATCGGCGTGGGGGACAAGGTCATCGCCGAACCGGTCTACCTGTATATCGCCGACGTGCCGGTGTTCGGCCTTCCCTTCGTCGTCCTTCCGAACCGGTCCGGGAGAAGGTCGGGGATCATCTCGCCCGCCTTCGGCGAAGACGGCCGGCGGGGAAAATTCCTGAGCCACCTGGGATTCTACTGGGCCACGAGCGACTACATGGACCTCGCGCTCAAAAGCGACCTGTACACAAAGGGGGGGTGGGCGCTCTATTCGGAGTACCGCTACTCACTCAGGTATGATTTTTCCGGTTCGCTGAGCGGCGAGTACAAGCACCTCTTCACCGGCGAAGAGGGCGATCCGGGGAGGACCGGAGAAAACTCCTACCGGGTGAACATGGCGCATTCGCAGCAGTTCGACCCCACCACACGGCTCAACGTGAATTTCACATTCACCACCAACAATTCCTTCGTCAACACGAACAGCCTTTCCCAGGCCCTGAACCAGAACATCGTGTCGAACGCGACCCTCTCCAGGAGCTGGGAAGGGACCCCCAACAGCATCTCGGTCAACGTCGGCAGGACGCAGGACCTCCGGAACGGGAACGTGACCGAAGTGCTCCCCTCGGTGAGCTTCAACCACAGCCAGAGTTTTCCGTTCCGGTCCGGCGGCGGGTCGGGGGAATCGGGGTCGTGGTACGAGGACATCGGCCTCGGCTATTCGGCGAACCTCACCAACAGGCTCTCGGCGTCGGATAAAACCCTGCCGGGCGTTCGGAACACCGTCAACGGCACCGACGTGCTGGACACCGTGACCGCCCGCGAGCGTGACAGGAACCGTTCGCTGTCGCAATCGGTCAATCTGAATTACTCCCCGAAGGTGGGGCACGTGACGGTCACACCCTCCCTGAGTTACCGCGACCAGCGGACGTTCATCGAGAACGACGTACCGCTGGTGAACGCGGCGGACTCGTCGTGGGCCATCGCCAGACAGACGTCCAGCCTTAAATCGGGAGTGATCACCGCCTCGCTGTCGGCAGGCACGAAACTGTACGGAATGATCCAGCCGGGGGTCCTCGGCGTCTCGGCATTCCGGCACACGCTGACGCCCAACCTGTCGTTCTCCTATGCGAACCCGATCACCGGCGAAAACCGGGGGAAGGAGACGATGACCGCGAACCTGGGACTCGGTAACGTGTTCGAGATCAAGACCATCCCCGCCGACACGGGGCAGCCGGAGAAAATCCAGCTGTTGAACCTCAACGCGGGGGTGTCGTATAACTTCAGCGCCGACAGCCTTAAATTGTCTCCCCTGTCGTTGTCGTTCCGGACCGGGATCCGCAACGTGGTGGACATCGACGGCGGGGCCTCGTATGATTTCTACAAACTCGTGGAGACCTCTCCCGGAAGCTTCAGGCGCGTCAACCGGTTCATCGTCTCGGACGAGGGGCGCCTGGCGAGGCTGACGAATTTCCGGATCAGCCTTTCGACCCGTATTTCAGGCGAAGGCGGGGACGGATCCTCCGGGCCCGGCGTGGCGCCGACGACCGGCTTTCCGGGAGGATCCGGGGACGCCGAACCGAATTTCAGCATCCCCTGGAGCCTGTCCCTCTCGCTGGCCTACTCCGAATCCAAAGTCCAGCCGAACCCCTCACGCTCTTCGACGCTGAGAGGGAGCCTGGAATTCGCCCTGACGGAAAAGTGGAAGATAAGCTCCGGCGGCGGGTACGACATGATCCGGAACGAGCCTGTCGCCCCGGACATCACCATTTCGAGGGACCTGCACTGCTGGTTCATGAACTTCTACTGGGTTCCGACAGGCACGTACCGGCAGTACCGTTTCGAGATCAGGGTGAAGGCCTCACAATTGTCCGATCTGAAGCTGACGAAGCAGGGGAGCGACAGGGGATTCGCGCAGTAGGATTTTCCGCGGGCCGGGCGCGGGGGCCGCTGTCGGGACGGATGGCCGCGTGGAACCCCGGCTCAGGCCGGGATTTTTCTTTCGCGGGTACGGTAGACCGGAGGTTTCCCGGAGTTGACAGTGGAGGCGGTGACCGTGCAGCGCGCCACGTCCGGCTTCGACGGGAGGTCGTACATGACGTCGAGCATCGTCATTTCCATGATCGACCGCAGGGCCCTCGCGCCAGTCCGGCGTTCGATCGCCTTGCGAACGATCGCCTGAAGCGCATCCTTCCTGAAATCCAGCTCCACGTCCTCCATCTGAAACAGGCGCCTGTACTGCTTCACGAGGGCGTTTTTCGGCCGGGTGAGAATATTCATCAGCGCATCTTCATCGAGCGAATGCAGGGCCGAAACAACCGGGAGTCTGCCGATGAACTCTGGGATCAGCCCGAATTTCAGGAGGTCGTCCGGCTCGATCAGCGGCAGGTACTGGTCGCCGTTCAGCCGCTTGTTCTTCACCCGTGCCCCGAAACCGATGGTGTTGCTCTCCACCCTCCGGGCGATGATCTTCTCCATCCCCTCGAAGGCGCCCCCGCAGATAAACAGGATGTTCCGGGTGTTCACGTTGATCAGGCTCTGTTCGGGGTGTTTCCGGCCCCCCTTGGGGGGCACGCCGGCGATGGTCCCCTCGAGGATCTTCAGTAGCGCCTGCTGGACGCCCTCGCCGGATACGTCGCGGGTGATCGAGGCTGAGTTGCTCTTTCGGGCGATCTTGTCCACCTCGTCGATATACACGATCCCGCGCTCCGCGCGTTCGACGTTGTAGTCGGAATTCTGGAGGAGGTGCACCAGCACCGTTTCGACGTCGTCACCCACGTACCCGGCCTCGGTGAGCGTTGTGGCGTCGGCGATGGCAAACGGGACGGACAGGATTTTCGCCAGCGTCTGCGCGAGGAGGGTTTTTCCCGTCCCGGTCGGACCGATGAGCAGGATATTGCTTTTCTCGATCTCGGCGTCGTCGCCGGAGAGGGGCTGGTCGGAAGCCTCGATCCGCTTGTAATGGTTATAGACGGCCACCGAGAGGGTCTTCTTGGCGGTATCCTGCCCGATGACGTACTCGTCGAGGGCCTTCTTGAGCTCCTTGGGCGTCAGGACACCGCCGCCGGCAGGGGATTTCTGCCTCGCGGAGCGGGTCGTCCTGAGCATCTCGATGGAATTCTCGACGCACAGGTCGCAGATGTACGCCCCCGGCCCGGCAATGATGCTCTTCACCTGGTCGGCGGGCTTCCCGCAGAACGAGCACTTGACCAGGTCGTCAGGTTTGATCCTGTTCGGCATGAGGCTATTTCTTCGGTTCGGCTTTTGCCTCGGTCCCCGTTTTTTTCACCAGAATGTTATCGATGATCCCGTAGTCTTTCGCCTCGGGGGCCGACATGTACCTGTCACGGTCGGTGTCCTTTTCGATCTGGTCCACGGACTTGCCCGTGTGCCCTGCCAGGATCCTGTTGATCTGTTTTTTTATTTTCAAAATCTCCTCCGCCTGGATGTGGATGTCGGAGGCCGTGCCCTGTGTCCCCCCCCAGGGCTGGTGGATCATGATCCGGGAATTCGGCAGTGCGGTCCGCTTGCCCTTCGTCCCCCCGGCCAGAAGGAGCGCCGCGACGCTCGCCGACATCCCGATGCAGATCGTGGCCACGGCCGGCCGGATGTACTGCATCGTGTCGTAGATCGCCAGACCGGCGTACACGCCCCCGCCCGGACTGTTGATGTACAGGTAAATGTCCTTCTCGGGGTCTTCCGATTCCAAAAACAGCAGCTGGGCGATGGTGAGGCTGGCGATCGTATCGTCGACGGGGGTTCCGATGAATACGATACGTTCCTTGAGCAGCCTCGAGTAGATGTCGTACGCGCGTTCTCCCCGGCCGGTCTGCTCGACGACCATGGGGACAAGCTGGTTGAAGATGTCCTGTCTTTGTCTCTGTCTCTGTCTCATGGAGAGCGGTGCCTTTCGATGATTGATGGTGTATCCCGGTTAGAAAAATTCGGTGGTGGTTTTTTCGGTTACCTCCGCGTTCGAAAGGAGATAATCGTTCAGCTTGTCTCCCAGCAGACGCTCGCGGGTCTGGGGGGAATCACGGTACATCGCCGCGAGGCGCTCTTTCTCCACGCCGATGACGGCGGCGTCCCGCTCGGCGAAGCGCTGATAGTCCTCCTCCGTGATTTCGAGGCCGGAGTCCGCGATGATCCGCTCGCGGATCAAATGCCATTTCGCCTGGAAGATGACCCCGCCACGGTTCTCCTCCCGGAATTGCTGCTCGTCGAACCCGTCAGGAAGCCTCCTGTCAGGGGAACGGTGCTTCACGTCCTCGATGAGCGAATCGGTGTAGGCGCGCACCAGCGATTCGGGGACGGTGAACCGGTGGCGTCCGACGATTTCCGAGGTGATCGCGTCGAGCGTCCTGCGGCGGCTCCTGTCGTCCCAGTACTTCGTGATGCTTTCCTTGAGTTCGTTCCTGAAACCCTCAACGCCGGAGGTCTTCCCCCTTGTTATTTTGTTGACGAATTCGTCGGTGATCTCCGGGAGGATTACGTCCTTGATCTGCTTGAGGAACACTTCCAGGTGCCGTTTC
>DATEDB010000084.1:0-3616 GCA_035286625.1 Bacteroidota bacterium | reverse complement strand
CCCGGGAAGAATCGTATCCACGGCGCTGTATCCCTTCCGGTAGGAAAATACGGACGAACTGATCAATCCCTCCGGCTCCTGGACTATACCTTCCACGGGCACCGGGAGGGAGATCGAGCCGATCATATTCCAGCCGGGCTGGACATTGATCGAATCGGTGAAGATCGAATCACCCTGCAGGTCGGTGAACTGGGGGTTCGGGAATTTGAGCCAGAAACCTTTCCCGTTCGAGAGTGTGTCACGGACGAGGTATCCGTTCTGGAACTCGAACGCCCCGGAGACCGAAGTGGGATAGACCGAGTCCTTCAGGTAGTTCCCCACCCTGAGGGGCACCGAGATCATGTTCCAGCCCGCGAGGAGATCCGGATTGACCGTGATCGAGAAGGGGACGGGATTGGTGACCGAGGGCGATCCGCCGTCGGCGTTGCTGACGCGAACCATTCCGTCGGTCGTCGCGGTCGCCGGGACCGTCCAGTCGTATTTTTTCTCTCCGGCCGGAACGCTGTCGGCCACACCGAGCCAGTCGGCCCCCCCGTTTGTGGAGTACGCGATGTTGACGAACGCGGTATAGGACTCGTCCCACCTGATCGTTTCCACGAAGCCGGAAACGAAATTCTCGTTGCCCGCGGGGTAGGTGAGCCCGATGACGGGAAACCGCGGAAGATGTCTCTGGTACACGCCGTTCCCGAAGGTCGCCGCCCGAAGCGCGTCGTTCGAGTGTGATATCGTGAGGTCGAGAATCATGGCCTCGGGCATGCCGTCGTCGTACTCCGTCCAGCTCGCCCCCATGTCGCTGCTCCGGTAGACGCCGAGGTCGGTTCCGACGTAGAGGTAATTGAAATACACCGGGTCCACCGCCACGCACTGATGGGGCAGGTCGGGCAGGTTGGCGCTGATATCCGTCCAGCTCGCGCCCAGGTCGGATGTCCGGAAGACGTGCGGGGTGCCGTACCCCGAATAGGTGACATACGCCACCCGGCTGTCGCGGGGGTCGAACTCCAGGTCGGTGGGATAACGGTCGGGGAGCGGACCGGTCACGTCGGTCCACGTGGCCCCCCGGTTCGTCGAGGAAAAAATCTGGAAGAGGGGAGTCACGCCAAATACGCCCGTACCCGTACCCGCGAGCAGAGTGTCCGCGCTGGTCCGGGAGACGCCGATGCAGGAAACCGTCGTTCCGTTGAGTGTGGTGTTCCCGTTGGCCGGCACCCACGATGACCCCTGGTTGGTCGACCTGTACACGTTGCGGGAGCCGGCGTAGAGGACATTCGGGTTCGACGGGGCCAGAACGAAGGGTGGAATAAAATTCCAGTCCGACTGGTTCGGTGGCAGGCCGGACGTGACCTGGCTGAAAAAGGCGCCGCCGGAATAGGAGCGCACGATGCGTCCGTACTGGGTCTCGGCGTACACGGTATTGGTGTTGGCCGGGTCGATCGCACACCATCCGCCGTCTCCGCCCCAGACCTGGGTCCAGGCCGTGTTGCCCGTGTACCTGAGGGTCCCGTTGTCCTGCAGGCCGCCCAGGGCGAAATTCGAATCATCGGCGGCAACGGCGAAACCCGGATAGAACTGTGTCGTCACGAACCCGTTGTTCAGGTCCTTGAACGTCGTGCCCCCGTCGGTGGTCCTGAACATCCCCCCGTCGGTGCCGAAATAGACCACGTTCGGGTCCGACGGGTCGAAGGCGATCGCGTGGTGATCCACGTGCACGGACCCCGAACTCACCGCCGGAAGGGTGGCCCCGGCGTCCGTCGACTTGTGGGCGTCGAAGCCCGCGGCATAAATGGTGAACGGGTCGGTGGGATGGACGGCGATCGCGTTATCGTACCAGCCCTGGGAACCGACGTAGTTGGTTGTCGTCATGAGATTCCATGTACCCCCGCCGTTCGTCGAGCGGTAGAAGCCGATGTTCGAAGAGGTGGCGCCGCTGGTGATCCCCGCGTAGACGTACGTGGGGTTCGAGGGGGAGATCGCGAGGGCTGTTCGTCCGAAATTCGCCGAGGGCAGCCCGCCGTCGATCTTCGACCAGCTCGCCCCGCCGTCGAAGGTCATATAGAGCCCCGGATCAGGCGAGGAATTCAGGTTGCCGTGCGAGGAGATGAGCATCGTGGTATCCGAGGGGTTGATCACGATGTCCATGGCCATCAGGACGGCGTTCGACACCGACCACGAGAGGCCGGCATCGGTGGACTTATACACGCCCTCGCTCGTCGCCGCGAACAGGGTGGAGGTGTTGAGGGGGTTGATCACGATTTTCTGGACGGCAGTCACACCCGCGAAAGACCAGCTGAGCCCGGTCGTGTCCCAGGTGGCCCCCCCGTCGGTCGACCGGAGAATTCCCAGGCCGTAGGAAGACCTCGCGCCCACCACGCCGACGAGCGGGCGGACGTACCTGCTGATTTCCCCCGTCCCGATGTACATGGTGTCGGGATGGTCGGGGTCGATGGAGATCGCGCTGACCGACAGCGCGGGAAACCCGGTGCTGATGTAGGACCATGCCGACGGGCCGGTTCCACCCGTGGTCGTCTTCCAGAGCCCTCCGCTGGCCGAGCCGGCGAACACCGTCCCGGTATTCACCGGATGCACGGCGATGGAGAGGACTCTTCCGCCGATATTCGTCGGACCGAGCGATTCCCACTGGGCCAGGCCGGATGACAGGGTGGCGTGTTTTTCCCTGAGCGAAGCCTGCGTTTTTTTCCAGGTGAAGGCCTTTCGGAAGGCGCCGGCCGGGATATGGGAAAACGGATAGGCCCTCTGGGAATACCACCACTCAAAGGCGTGCCACGCGCCCCCCCGGGGAACCGGGAGCGGCACGGTGGCAGGGCCGTGATTCTGCCAGGCGAAGGTGGAGAGGAATATCAGGAGGGACAGACCCCCCGCGATCGGTCCTGATTTCACGACAAAAAATAGATACTAGAGAGTGTGTTCTAGAGAAATGAACTGTCCCCGTCAATATATCCGATACTCATCTTAAAGTCAATACGCCAACCTTGCATAAAACCATTATTCTTTCTAATTTTACCTGTATTTTCGTGAGAATCAGTCAACCATGAATTCGGAATCCCCGGATAAAAATATTTCCTTCCAGAGTGATGAGAGCGACGTGGCCGTCGAGACCCCGGCCAGGGTCATCCTGTACAATGACGAATTGCACACATTCGATGACGTGATCGGCCAGATCATCAAGGCCACGGGGTGCGACCTCACCCGCGCCAGGGCCCTGACATGGAAAGTGCACAACACGGGGAAGGCCATGGTGTACGAGGGGGAGATGAGGACCTGCGTCCGGGTGAGTTCGGTCCTCGAAGAAATCGACCTGACGACGCACATCGAAGTCTGACGGTACTTCCCCTGGCCCATCCGCGTGACATGAGATCGGAAGAGATCAGAACATCCTTCCTGGAGTTTTTTTCCGGGAAAGGACACGCCGTGGTCCCCAGCGCGCCCGTCATCCCCGCCGAAGATCCCACACTGTTGTTCACCAACGCCGGAATGAACCAGTTCAAGGATGTGTTCCTCGGAACCGGGTCCAGGCCCTACACGCGCGCCGCCGCCGCGCAGAAATGCATCAGGGTCAGCGGCAAGCATAACGATCTCGAGGAGGTCGGCCGGGACACCT
>DATEDB010000083.1:0-4526 GCA_035286625.1 Bacteroidota bacterium | reverse complement strand
CCGGTTCCCTTCGAACATCCTCAGCACCCGGGAAATGTGCTCCCGTTCCATGTCCTCGATCGTGAGCACCCGGGCGCCGGAGGCCTCGTGGCGGTCCGGGAGCCTGACGTCATCCACGCCGATTTCATCGCCGCAGGACATGATCACCGCCCCCTCGATGATGTGTTTGAGCTCCCTGACGTTGCCGGGCCATTCGTACGACTTGAAAAGTTCCATCGCGGCCGGATTGAGCGTCTTGGGCTGTTTCTTCGATCCCGCTTTCTGCAGGAAATATTCGACGAGCGCCGGGATGTCTTCCGGATGCTCCTTCAGCGCCGGAACGCGAATCGTGATGACGTTCAGCCTGTAGAGCAGGTCTTCCCGGAACCGGCCCGCGCGTACTTCCTCATCGAGTCTCTTGTTCGTGGCCGACACCACCCTCACGTCCGTCTTCATCTCCGCCGTCCCCCCGACCCTCCGGAAGTCGCCGGTCTCTAAAAAACGCAGGAGTTTTGGCTGGATCACCGGCGAAATGTCCCCCACCTCGTCGAGGAAGAGCGTGCCGCCGTTGGAGACCTCCACCAGGCCGGGTTTCGCGGCGTAGGCATTGGTGAACGAACCCTTTTCGTGCCCGAAGAGTTCGCTCTCCAGGAGCGTGTCGGGGATCGACGAACAGTTGACCGGCACGAAGGGCCGGTCCCTGCGCGGACTGGAGCGGTGGATCAGCTGGGCGACGAGCTCCTTCCCGCTCCCGCTCGGGCCTGTGACGAGGACGATCGAGTCCGAATCGGCCACGCGCTTCGCCGATTCCAGGACTTTGTTCATGGCCTGCCCGCTGCCGATGATTTCGAAGGCCCCGGTTTTCCGCGAGAGCTCGTTTTTCAGGAGTTCGTTGTCGATGGAAAGTTTTTTCCGTTCGATCGCGCGCCGGATGGTCTGTTCCACCTGGTCGAACTCGTAGGGCTTGCTCAGGACCTCGTAGGCGCCGAGCTTCGTGCTTTCCACGGCCATCTTGAGGTCGGCGTACTGGGACAGGATGATCACCTGCGAGGATGGGGAGTACCCCTGGATGTATTTCAGCACTTCGCTCCCGTCCACGCGGGGCATCTTCATGTCCAGCAGGACGACGTCGTAGAGGCTTTTCTGGATGAGGTTGATGGCTTCGGCGCCATCGTAGGCGAGGGTGACTTCGTACAACCCGAGTTCCTGCAACTCCTCCCGAAGGAGCCCGGTCAGGGAGGTTTCATCGTCGACGATGAGAATCTTGTACCGCTGGGTCATACGGGGCTGGTGTTACTCGCTCAGCACCCGTTCGATGGTGGTCAGCAGGTCGACCAGGTCGTAGGGCTTGCTGACGAAATCCTCGGCGCCGTACTTCTTCGATTCGATGGCGTTCTTGAGGTCCGCAAACCCGGTCAGCATGATTACCTTGACATCGGGGTGTTCTTTCTTGATGAACTTCAGAACCTCGAACCCGTCCTTATTCGGCATCTTGATGTCGAGCAGAACGAGGTCGAACTTCTGGTTCTTGACCTCGGCGATTCCCTCCTCGCCGTCGGCGGCCGTGGCCACCTCGTAACCCGCCCCCGTGAGTTCGGCACTCAGAATCGTCCGCAGCGAATCTTCATCATCGCACACGAGGACCCGATTTTTCTCTGCCATCTGGTTTTCCTGAAATGAATACGGCTGATTTTCGCTGTGGCAAGGTAAGGAAATGGTATTACAGAAGCAATATCGGTGAAATCGTGCATGACGGCCGGCACAGCCGCCGGGAATGCCCGGGAATGACGCCGCCCGAGTGTGGAGGCGGGGGCCCGCCGGCCGGGCTCCGGTTCAGGGCGCGGGGTGCGGCTCCCGCCTGTACTCGAGGTACGAATAGACCACGAGGTACGACACCAGGGCGATCACCGGGACGAGGAAGGCGTAGACCACGCTCTCGCCCAGGAAGGTGCCCCCGAGGATGACGAAAGCGGAAATCTTGAACAGCGGCCTCGCCCGCCGGTGGGTTTTCTCCCAGACACGGTCGCTCGACAGCGTCCAGGGGGTCCGGATCCCGATGAACCAGTTCCGTTTCGCCACACCGCACAGCACGCCGATGTAATAAAACAGCGCGGCGATACCGGCCGGGAACACGTAATTCGGACTGATCCGGATTCCGGCGTTCCAGAGAAGCACGAACAGGTGCGCGGTCAGCATAAAACCGAGCAGCAGGAGCATGAAGACATCGAAAAATTTCCTGAACAGTGCGATGTTGGCTTTGAGCGGATCGATCTTCGGAATGAAGAGGGCCATGAGCGCCATCGCGGCGAGGACGCACGGCAGGAGGAAGAGCCCCCAGGCTTTCGGCATCGTGTTGTCCGGCTCCCCCCCGGTGTTCCAATGGGAGGCCATCGTCTCCGGCACCTTCTCGTAGAACACCGCGCTCAAAACGACGGACAGGGCGACGATGCCCCAGAAGATGGCGGCGCGGTGTTTCAAGATTCATCCGGAAGTTTGACGGGCCCCGGGCCGAAGACGGCGATCTCGTCGCGGCCCGGCGACGCGATGAACGCGCGGTTGCCCGAGCCGTCACGCGACCAGACCAGCCCGTATTCCGCGTCCCCGCCGTCGGTGATGCGGCGCGCCTTTGAGGCAACCGAATCAATGATATAAATATCGAGCGTGCTGTCACGGTCCGAGACGAATGCCACCTGCGCGGACGCGTCCGGAGAAACGGCGACGAGGGAGACCAGGAACGGCGTAATGATGAGAGATTTCCGGATGATTTCCATTCTTGTGATGGTATGTCGGTTGAGCGGCACGGGCGGGATCCTCAATCCTGAATCCTGGCATGATCCGCGATCATGATGTCGTCGGGATGCCGGGATTTGAACCCGGGACCTCCTGCGCCCAAGGCAGGCGCGCTGACCGGGCTGCGCTACATCCCGTTGAAAATGTCCGAAATATCCGGCGAATCAATCTAATAAAGTAGCCACGGAAATGCAATTCGGCGCACTTTCTCATTCCGGGGCGGAACTTCCCCGAAGCGGAGCCCGGCCCGGGCGTCCGGTGTAGCGGGCGATCGTTGATTTCAACCGGATTTAGTCGTATGTTTCGGGTGTGACAGCCCTTCAGCGCATCAGTGTGTAACCTCCCCGCATGACATTTTTAAACCCGGCGCTACTTTTCGGGCTCGCGGCCGCAGCCATTCCCGTCATCCTCCACCTGTTGAACCTCCGGAAACTCCGCACCGTCGATTTCAGCACGCTCACGTTTTTAAAGGAACTGCAGCAGTCGAGGATCAGGCGGCTGAAACTCCGGCAGGTTCTTTTATTGATCGTGCGCACGCTCATGGTGGTGTTCATCGTCCTGGCCTTCGCCCGGCCCGCCCTGCGGGGCAGCCTCCCGTCGGCGTTCGGCGGCGACGCGGGGTCGACGATCGCGATCGTTCTGGACGATTCGTACAGCATGCTGGCGGCCGACGAAGGCGGAGAACGGTTTTCACGCGCCAGGCAGGCGGCGTTGAACATCCTGTCCCTGCTGAAAGAGGGCGACGCCGCGTATTTCATCAGACTGTCGGACCTTCCCCGGATCACCGTCGAACCGGCGACGCACGATTTCCGCCTCCTTGCGGAAATCATCGGAAAATCGCGGCCCTCATACATCACGCGCACGCAGGCCGCGGGCCTCGGTGCGGCGGTCCGCCTGATGGAATCATCGAAAGACGTCAACCGGGAAATCTACATGGTGGGAGATTTTCAGAAGAGCTCCCTCGGTTTGAACGCCGGGGGGCCCGGCACGGCGATCCCGGCGGGCGCGGGCGGCCTCACGGAGTCCCCGGACCCGCGGGTACGGCTGTTCTTCGTGGGCATCGGGTCGAAGGAGCTCGACAACGCCTCGGTCGATTCGGTGGAGGTGCTCTCCCGCATCTTCGAGAAAAACAAACCGGTCGAGGTCTCCGCGGTGGTCAGGAATTTCGGCCGCGCGACGCTCCGGGACGCGGTGGTGAGCGTCTTCGACGGCGACACCCGCGTGGCCCAGTCGAACATCACCGCAGAACCGGAAGGCGCCCAGCAGATCACGCTCTCGTTCGTTCCCCGGCGGAGCGGGTTTTTCCCCGGCCGCATTGTCCTGGAGCCGGACCAGCTTGACGTGGACAACACCAGGTATTTTTCCATCACCGTACCGCGGCGCGTCAGGGTCCTGGCGGCCGGCGCGACACCTGAGGATACGCGGTTTCTCCTTCCCGCCCTGAAGGCCGGCGCCGCCCCGAACCAGGAATCGGTGCTCGAGATTGTGGCACTCACCGGGAAGGGGCCGGGGAACGCCAGCCTCAGGGACTTCGACGTGCTCGTGCTCGCCGGTCTGCCCTCTTTTGACCAGGCGGACGCCGACCGCATCAGGAACTTCGTCGCCGCCGGCGGGGGCCTGGTGGTGTTTCCCGGTTCGGAGACCGACGCGTCGAACTACAACTCGCGCCTGCTGGTGCCGATGAATCTCCCATCGATCCGCGGTACCACCGGCGGGGGAGAATCCGGGACCGGGCTGTATTTCCGTGAAATCGATTT
>DATEDB010000082.1:0-3934 GCA_035286625.1 Bacteroidota bacterium | reverse complement strand
CACGGCGGCGGCGATATGGAGCGGGCCGGTGGAGTTTGCCACAAAGACGGCGGCCCTCCGGGCGAGGGCCGCGTACTCCAGGAGTCCGGTCGTTCCGACCACCGCGTACGTTGTGCCCCGGCACGCCGACCTGAGCTCTTCCACCAGGGGCTCCTCCCCCCTCCCCCCGGTGATCAGGACGGCGAATCCCTCCCGGGCGGCCAGTTTTTCCGCCAGTGAGGCGAATTTCCTCCAGTGCCAGTCACGCGCCGAGGCGCCGCTCCCCGGGTGGAGGATGATCAACCGGTTCCCGGCCGGTACGCCGGCGCCGGCGAGCACGTCGTCCACCCGGGCCGCGGGCACCGACCCCGTATCAATTTCGGGGCGCAGTCCGGCCGGGTCGAATTCGCATCCCACCGCCCCGAGGAGGTTCAGGTTGTATTCCAGTTCATGCCGGGCGGCGTCTTTTCGGTGTTCATAGACTCTGCGGTTGAAAAGGAATGAATACCACCGGAAGCCCGTTCCGACCCTCACGGGAATACCGGCCAGCAGGGTAATAAAGGCGAGCCGGGCCATCGGGTGCGTGTGGAACACCACGTCGAACTTCGCTTCGCGCAACCGGGCGATGGTCCCGGTCCAGGACGGGCGGCCCCCGTCGAGCGCGA
Organism: Bacteroidota bacterium; assembly: GCA_035286625.1. Taxonomy (GTDB): domain Bacteria; phylum Bacteroidota; class Ignavibacteria; order UBA10030; family SZUA-254; genus SZUA-254. The sequence continues at coordinate 3,290 of DATEDB010000082.1, read as the reverse complement.
TGATCTCGTCGACGTTCCGGTCGGCGCGCGCCAGTTCCGCGGTGTAGGATCGGATCAGGACCGCGACGTGGGCGTCGGGCCGGCGCAGTTTCAGCGCCCGTGCCATCGGGAGCGTGAGAATGACATCCCCTATTCTGTCCGTGCGGACGATCAAAAAGCGCCGGTATTCCTGATTCAAAACTGATTCTTCTCCGCTCGGTTTGTTCAATATACGCCCGTCTGGGCATATTTGCAACGCGGGAGGCGAAACCGGGGTTTCAGGGTTTTCCGTGTGTCGATGACGCGTACGAAATCCGGTAGATGGCCCCCGCCAGGTCGTCGGAGATAAGGAGCGAGCCGTCCGGGAGCACCAGGACATCCACCGGCCTCCCCCATGGGTGTCCGTCTCTCATCCAGCCATCGGCGAACGTGCGGTATGACGGGGCCCCCGAGTCGGGTACCGTAACGGTGGTGATCCGGTATCCGATCGGTTCGCTCCTGTTCCAGGAGCCGTGCTCTGCGATAAATATCGTATTCCGGTACGACGCGGGGAACATTCCCCCGGTATAGAATTTCATCCCCAGGGCCGCCACGTGGGGCCCCAGCTTCGCCGCGGGCGGGACGAACTCGCTGCAATCGTGCGTACCGCCGTATTCGGGGTCGGGGATGTCCCCCCCGTGGCAGTAGGGGAACCCGAAATTGAGCCCCGGCCGGGGCGCCCGGTTGAGCTCGTCGGGCGGGATGTCGTCCCCGAGCATGTCCCTGCCGTTGTCGGTGAACCACAGCTCCCCGGTGACCGGGTGCCAGTCGAACCCGACGCTGTTCCGGACCCCGGAGGCATACACCTCGAGCCCGCTGCCGTCGGGGTTCATCCTCATAATGGTGCCGTACCGCGTATCGGTCCTCACGCAGACATTGCAGGGCGCGCCGACGGGCACGTAGAGCTTGCCGTCGGGGCCGAAAGCGAGATATTTCCACCCGTGGCTCGCCTCTGAAGGAAAACCGTCGTTCACCACGACCGGCGCCGGGGGATCGCCGGGGCGTCCGGCGATACCGTCGTATCGGAGGACCCGGTTCACCTCGGCGACGTAGAGCGCTTCCCCCCGCCACGCCACGCCGTTGGGCATATTCAGTCCCGACGCGATGACGGTGGTCGATTCCGCCTTCATATCCCCGTCACGGTCCGCCAGGGCATAGACCCGTCCGGTGCCACGCGTTCCCACAAAGAGCAGTCCGTCGGGCCCGGGGGTCATCGACCGCGCCCCGGGGACGTTGTCGGCGTAGACCGCGATCGAGAATCCCGGCGGAAGCGAAATACGGTCGATGGGAAGTCCGCCGCCCGGGGCCGCCCTTTCACCCGTCGGTTGTGCGCACGCGGTGATCGCCATCGCAAATAAAATCATGATAACGTTTCTCACACCGAAGTCTCCAGTTTCTTCGCCGTATGCTTCAGGATGTCCAGGGCGAGGTCGATGGTGTCCAGGTGCGTCCGGAAGGCCAGGGCCGCCAGCCGGAGGGTGTATCGCCCGTTCAGGATCGTGGAGGAGAGAAACACGCGGCCGTCCTTCTTGACCTCCCTGATGATCATTTCGTTGAACCTGTCCGGATCACCCCGCCTTGGGACGTACCGGTAGGTCACCACCGAAAGGTCCGGTTCGGGTCCCCTCTCGAATCCTTCCATCCCGGCCAGCCTCCCGTGAAAGTACCGGGCCAGGAGGAGTTTTTCGGCGAGCCCCGCCCTGAAGGGCGCAAGGCCGTGGAGTTTCAGCGGGAGCCAGAGCCGTAACCCGCGGAAGTGTTTCGTCAACTCGGGTGAGAGGTCGGCCGGGGAGTGGGCGGTGGGATCGGGAATCGCGTCCTGCATGTAGTTCGCCCGGTAATGGAACGATTCGAGGAGCTGTCCGGAATTTTTCACCAGCACCGCGCCCGTCCCGTACGGCAGGAACAGTCCCTTGTGCGGATCCATCACGAGCGAATCCGACATTCCCATCCCCCCGAGAATTTTCTTCCCCTCGTCGCAGAGAACGAAAAAACCCCCGTACGCGGCGTCGATGTGATACCACACACCGCTGCGCCACGCGATCTCACCGATCTCCTCGAGGGGGTCCACCGCGCCGGCATCCGTGGATCCGGCGGCGGCGATGACCATCAGCGGAATGAGCCCTTTCCGTTTGTCGCCGGCGATGGCCGCCCCGAGCTGCCGGGCGGACATCCTGAACCGGGAATCAACCGGAACGACGCGGATTTTCGCCTCACCGAGGCCGGCGATCCGGATCGCCTTGTGGACGGAATGATGGGCCTGTGTGGTGAGGTAGATCACCGCTCTCGGGGTATCGGCGGCTTTCAAACCGGCCCCGTCCCTGGCGGCGACCACCCCGATCAGGTTGGCGATGCTCCCCCCGGAGGTGAGGTTTCCGGCGGACCCGGCCGGGTATCCGACGATGTCCTTCATCCAGTCGAGGAGGAAATTCTCCAGACGAACCGCGCCCGGTCCCCCGAAGTACGCCCCGGCATACCGGTTCATGACCGCGGCCATGTAATCCCCCAGGGCCGAATTGTACAGTCCTCCCCCCGGGATGTACGCGAGGTGCCCGCCGGAGGCCGGGTTGAGGCCGGGCCGGTCGATGTTCTCGCGGATCAGTCCCAGAAGTCGGTCGATGGGAGCGGGTTCCTCGCCGATCGGATCGCCGAGGATGCCGGTGCCGCCGTCGTGGGGAAAGACGAAGGCCGGAATTTCACCGATCCGGTCGAGGAAATCTTCGGTGTAGGCCAGCACGCTGTCACGGACGGACTTCCGGACCTCACCGTCCGGTTCGAGACGGCGCGAGATCGCTTCGAGGTTCCGGATTTCGACGGGGAGGGACATGCGGATAACATACCTTCCGGTCGTGAGATTTACAAACCCGGAGGGGGCGAGCCGGACGCTGCGGAGCCGGTCTGTGCATCGGATCCCCTCACGCGCGCGGTCGCTCAATGCCCGGGAGGAGTTCCCAGGCCTTCTTTTTCCAGTTTCGCCAGTTCTTCGTCCAGGACCGTGTTGCGCTTCATGTACGGGAGCACGTCCTCCCCGCGCGCGCTCACCTTCTTCATCTCTTCCTGGTTGTCGAGCTTCCTGGCGCGCAGGCTTTTCTTCCTGATGGCCAGCAGGCTGTCCGCGGCGATGCGGCGGGGTTCCCCGGGTTCCCACCGCGTTCCCCCTTCCCGCGTTTCCCGGCTCAACTGGTACTTCGTCATCATGATTTCCGATATGAATTCACGGAACGCCGGATCGGGCGCGTCATCGATCATTGCGGCCGGCTCGATGCTCTCCT
>DATEDB010000081.1:0-3574 GCA_035286625.1 Bacteroidota bacterium | reverse complement strand
AAGCCTCCCCACCCGAGCCGTATACCGAGCATCGTGTGCCCGGCGTCCGCCGCCCGGTATGACGCCGCCTTGATGCATGAGTTCAACCCCGGGACGTCGCCGCCGCCGGTAAGGATTCCTATCTTCATGGTGATTTTCCCGTGTGGACTGAAGGAGCGAACGACCGTGCCGCCGGCGAAAACACCGGTTCGGGATATTCCCGGAGGGCGTGCCGCCACGGGTTCGAAACGCAGACGTACATCGCCGGGATGAGGCAGATTAGGAGAAAAATCCCTACAGAGAATTTCATGTACACGGTAAAATAATGAGCCGGCGGGACAATCGAGCACTATTATACCAGTTTTCCCGTAAAAACGCCATTCGCAGCAGGGGGGGGGAAAGTCCGGAGATGGGAGGATAAATAACGGAGGCGAGTATGCCGACTCGCCCCCTTTGAGTACCTTCGGTGACATTGCAGGACCGCGCCCGGTCTGAGATCAGTCGTCGAAGCCGTTCCGGTCATTGTCCTCGAAGACGTCGATCGAGCTTTTGATATTATCATCGACCGGGCCTTCGTTCGCCGGGTCGGCGGGGTCAAGGAGCGCCCCGGTGGATGAACGGAACCATGAATCCGTACCGAGCAGCATGGTGACCGTAACCGGACCGGATGCCGAGACGACCATCGGTTCGGCGAACTGCCGCTCCTGTACTTCATCGATCCTGCTCCTGTAAACGAACGGACGGACGGTGCCTCCCTCATAAACGGTCCCCTCCACGATGACGCTGTACCGATCCCCGGCGAGAAAGTCCGCGAATACCGCCATCTCGGGTGAGGACATCCCGGCAAGGTCGCTGTTTTCGATCCGGTGGACCTTTATCCTGACACCGCTATAATTACCAGGGGGCAATGACGAGACAAAGATGTCCCTCAGATCGGTCGACGTACCGAGATCGATGACCGATGGCGCCGATCTCAGATCGGACGAATCGGATGAAGACATGAACCGGACATGACGGATGACCACACGAACCCGCGAGAGGCTGATCGAGTCGGGCGCGACCGCGTTTTTCCCGAATCCAGCCTGAGAGGCGATCCGGGCCGAGAAGGTTACCGGTATCCCGACGGAGACGTCAGTCGTTGAGCTGCATCCCGGCAGAAGCACCGCGAGCCCGATGAAGACAATGAATAGTTTATGCACGTTTGGACTCCTTATAAATGAAAAATATCTATACCCTCTCCAATGGTTCAAAATCCATGCCAGCGATCCATATGCCCCTGTCAGCGCACCCCGGGGATCAGGGTGTCCAACGAATGTCACAGACCCCGAACCTGCCCCGGGAGCGGGAGGGATATCGCAGCCACAGATGATGAGACGGTCATCACAGAATGCGGGATTCTGATCGTTTTTTGTATCACCCGTGGCACGAAATATGTACTACGTCATACAACAATTAATTCATAAGGTCATCGCGATGAAACCGCCATTCCTGGTCATTACCGTTGCTTCCATACTCACCGTGTTACAGGCATGTTCAAACGCATCCGGCCCGGAGTACGTCGGGGGCGGGGGATCGACAGAAAAATCCTTCAGCGCCGATATACTCCCGATCTTTTCCGGAGCGGGGTGTACCGGATGCCATGGGGGCAACGGCGGGCTGACCGTGACGAGCGTCGCGTCGCTTCTGGCAGGGGGCGACCATGGACCCGCCATCATTGCGGGGAACGCGGATGGCAGCAACCTGATCAGGAAGCTCTCGCCGACACCCCCGTTCGGATCGAGGATGCCTCTCGGCGGCCCCTATCTTTCCGATACGACCATCAGCGCCATCAGGGCCTGGATTAACGAGGGAGCGAAAAACAACTGAACCCGGGTCCTTCCCGACCGGGACCCGCGTCGTCTTTCCTTCACTATACCGCGTTTTTCCGGGCTTTGATTCTCTGGTCGAAAGCGATTACATTACCGCCATGACCACCCGGATCCAGGGCAATCATAAAAATCCGCAGGCACGCATCCCTCCCCTCCGGATTACCACACTGGGGTACATGGCGATCGTCGCCATTTTTTTACTCGGGTTGGATGCGATGTCCCGGGACGGGCTTCAGGGTGAGAGGACCGGGACGATATCCGGGAAGATCACGCCTCCCCCCGACGACCTTTTGGAGAGCCTTCGGCGCGGGAAGAAAATGCTGCGCTACGACGATGTCGCCCACGCGTCTGAACCGATTGAGCCGTACCGCCTTGCGGAAGTGGCGGTCGTATACGTCGAAGATGTCCCCGACGGGGAACATTATACCCTCCCCGCGGTTAATCCGGGATTAAATCAGTCCCAGATGGTTTTCCGGCCGCTGGTTTTACCGGTGGTCGTCGGGACGACCGTGGATTTTCCCAACAACGACAACCTGTTTCATAACGTGTTTTCCTACTCGCAGGCGAAAGAGTTCGATCTCGGCCGGTATCCTCGGGGCCGAAAACGATCCGTCACATTCGACAAACCCGGCATCGTCAACGTCTATTGCGATATCCATTCGTACATGTTCGCCACCATCCTGGTCCTGACAAACCCCTATTTTTCGCTTCCCGGCGAGGACGGATCGTTCAGCATCCCCGGTGTCCCCCAGGGAACGTACGACCTCACTTTCTGGTACGGCAGAAAAAAAGTGTCGACCCGGAAGGTGAAAGTCGACGGAGATAAAACGTCCTCAGTGAATTTCCCATGAGCGCCATCCCGCAACCGCGGTTTTCCGTGGCCGCAGGCATCCTCGCCGCGATCTTCACGGTGCTCGTCCTGGTTCCCGCGGACACCGGAGCCCAGTTCAATATCGGCGGCCAGGCTTCGGCGTACATCCTGAAGGCACAACGGTCGGGATCGCAATATTCCCTCAATGACGGCCGCCCTGCGTTCGGCTGGAGGGGCGACATCTTCTTCGACGCCGAGATATCGGACAATATCTTTTTCCTCAGCAATTTCCGGATGGTTCAGGACGACGCCGTCCATGTCGACCTCTTCGCGCTGCGGTTCACCGGCCTCGCCGGTCCGGCACTCAACGCCGAAATAGGGGAAATCGACGTGCCTTTCGCCGGGCTCGGGGAACGGCGTTTCCCCAAATCGAACCCGTTCTTCTCACTGCCCCTTGGCAGGGAACACTTCACGACCCTCTGCAGGTCTGATTATAAGCTCTGGTTATTCGATTCCCGTCACAGCGCCGCGGGGGACGGAGTACGTCTTATCGAGGGGGCACTCTACGACATCGGCGTCAAGGCGTTCGGGAACACGGGCATCCTGGAATACGCCATTGCCATCACCAACGGCGCCCCGAGTTTGAGCAGCAGCTATGCACCGGGGGGGTTGAATCCGAACAGAGGCTTCGGTAAATACGCACGCGTGGCTCTCACGCCCATCACCGGGCTTACGGCGGGGGTCTCCTTTGCGCGCGGACAGTTCCTTCCATCCGGGACTAATCCATTCTACGGTGGAAGCTACAGCGGTAAATTTGACCCCGCGGAATATTTTCAGGAAATTCTCGGCGTGGACCTGGCCTACAGTACCGGTCACTTCGAATTCTACGGCGAGGGTTTTCATAACCGCTGGGCTT
>DATEDB010000080.1:0-7975 GCA_035286625.1 Bacteroidota bacterium | reverse complement strand
AAGCTCTACTACTCCCTCAACCTGACCTATTATTACCTCCGGACCCGCATCGGGGAGGGGCAGAAGACCGATCTCGACCTCACCCCGTACGACCTGGATTTCTTCCTGACCTACGTCGTGCGCGGATCCCGGGCATGGTGGGCCGATACCAAGCAGCGCATTTACACGACGAAGGGAGACCTGGCCTTCCAGCCGAACCCGAACAACGTTCTGAAGTTCGGGTTCGAACTCAACCTGTACGACATCTTTTCCGACGTCGTGAAGTACGAACCGCAGCGCAATTATTTCGGGAAGGTCCTCGTCGACTCCCCCCAGCTCAACTACAGCACCATGTACAAGTATTATCCCCGCACCGGCAGCATCTACCTCCAGGAGAAGCTCGAGGTCCAGAAGGACGGCGCGGTGGTCAACCTCGGGTTCCGATGGGATTTCCTGGACCCCAGGAGCCAGCGCCCCGTCGTGGAGTACACCCGGCCCGATTCGCAGACCGGGAACTACGAAAGCAACGTGACGGGATTCACGAAGGCCACGCTCAAGCAGCAGATCAGTCCGAGGATGGGCCTCTCGTTCCCGATGATGTGGAACCTCGTCCTGATCATGAATTACGGCCACTACTTCCAGTTTCCCCTCTTCGATTACCTCTATTCGGGGATCAACCCCCAGCAACTCGCCACGGGGGTCAGCGTCCTGGTGGGAAATCCCGACCTGAAACCCGAGAGGACCCACGCGTGGGAGATAGGGATGAAGTACGGACTGGACGAACGCACACTCATCAGCCTCACCTATTTCAAGAAGGAATTTATCGACCAGATCGATTCGAAGACGTTCCTTCCCTCCAAATCGAGGCTGGCCGGTGATTACGGCTTCGCCGAATACATCAACAACGCGTTCGCGGACGCCGAGGGAGTGGAGATCGTCCTCTCAAGGACCAGGGGCGACTTCCTCACCGGGTCGATCTCCTACTCGTTGATGAAAACCGAGGGGGTGAGCGAGTACGTCGACCAGGGGATCAATTTTCAGCAGTGGGGCTTCCCGGTGGTGAACCAGCCGTACCCCCTCAGCTGGGACCAGCTGCACAGCGTAAAAATCAACGCGGACCTGAAGCTCCCCTATGATCTCTCGCTGAATATCTTCTGGACGTTCGCGACCGGCAAGCCCTACACTTACTTCCCGTCAAAGGACGGCTTCACCCCGGACGACACGACGAGGGCTTTCCTGCCGAACAACGCCCGGCTTCCGTCCACGAGCACGGCGGACATGAAATTTTCCAAGATCGTAAACGTCGGTCCCGGCAAGGGGCTGACGTTCTATGGGAACGTCAGCAACATTTTCAATACGAAGAACGCGAGGTGGGCTGACGCCAGCGGGCGGATCGGGGGACAGCTCGGCGATCCGACCGCGTACTATGAACTCCGCCGTTTTTCAGTGGGGATGACATATGAATTTTAAGTTAATGTCGGACAGAATCGTTCCGGCCATCATCCTGGCCATGACCGCCGCGGGATTCGGATGCCAGGAAAGCCTCCCCGTCTACCAGGATCCGCAGAATGTGCTCTCGGTGGCCGTCACCGCGGTGGAACAGCTCGACGACCATCTCGCCCCTCCCGGAAAACAGGCGGTGAGGATCGTGCTGCAGGGCGTCAACATGTACGACGAACCTTTCCTCGACAGCGTTCGATTCGACGGAACCATGAAAATCACATGGGAACGCCAGCCCCTGCGGGTCAGGACCCTTCAGCTGACCCGGAAGGACCTGTCGGATCCCTCCCTGGTAGTCAACGGTAAAATGCTCCTGATTCCGGGACAGGCCTTTTCGATGGAGGTGCTCTGGAACATGAGGTCTGACGACGGAGTGTACCTCCCGGCGCTGATGAATTTCGCCTGGCTGATCAGGAGGGTCTGCGCCCCCAACATCGCCTGTGCGGACCCCGAAACATTCATCATCGAAACCTCGCTCACTGTCTACGACCGGCTCGGCGTTCTCCGGGCCCCGACGGCGGAATTCACTTTTGTGGCGCACCTCAGGATCCTCTGAACCCGCGCTCTCGCACCCCCGACTGGAATAAGAGATGACGACCGGGCCGCCCTCCGACATTCCTCGTCCGGACAAACCCCGGGTCAGCGTCATCGTCCCCGCCTTCCAGGAAGAGTCCCGCCTCGGCCGCATTCTCTCACAGTTTCCACCCGCATTCAGACGGAGGCGGAACGTCCAGCTGATTGTCAGCGACGGCGGCAGCACAGACCGGACGTGCGAGATCGCCTCTGGGGCGGCGGACGTCTTGGTGGAAAACACCGACGGGCACCGCCAGACGATCTCCGAAGGAAGGAACCGCGGTGCCGACGCGGCCGGGGGAGAGCTGCTGGTGTTCCTCAACGCCGACGTCACCGTCGACGACCCGGACAACCTGCTGACTGCCGCCCGCGTCGCCTTCCGAGACCGGAGAATCGTGGCCGCCATATGCCGCGTCCTTGTGGATCCCGCCGAGGAGACCCTTTTCGACCGGTGCTTCCATGTCGGCTTCACCTGGTGGTGCAGACTGGTGACGCTGCTGGGAGCGGGGATGGGGCGCGGAGAGTGCCAGATCGTGAGGGCGGAACTCTTCCGAATGGTGGGAGGTTACAACGAAAGGCTGGCCGCCGCTGAAGATTACGATCTTTTCCGGCGCGTCGGGAAACGGGGGCGGATCGCCTTCCTGCGCGGGGTCACGATCTACGAGTCGCCCCGTCGTTACCGGGCCCTCGGGTATCCGAAGGTACTCGCGATGTGGTTCCTCAACGCGCTGAGCGTGATGGTGAAAGGATCCTCGCGCTCGAAACGGTGGGACGCGGTTCGATGAGGCGCATGCTGTATTTGACTTTCAGACCATTTTTAAATATACTTTTTTATCGTTGTCGCTTCCATCCGGGGATTTCATGAAAAAACAACTCTCGTTGCCCGTCGTTTCGATGCTCATCGCCATGGCGCTCCTGTTGGGGACGCAGATCGGCACGGTGTTCCCGGGCGACAACATTTTCGACCAGCTGAACAAGTTCAAGGATGTCCTTTCCCTGGCCGAAAAATTCTACGTCGACGACGTGGATACCAAAAAACTCGTGGAATCGGCCATCACCGGGATGCTTTCCGATCTCGACCCGCATTCCGTGTACATCCCGGCCAGGGACATCCCCAGAATCACCGAGGATTTTTACGGGAGCTTCGAAGGCATCGGGATCGAATTCGAGGTCCGGAACGACACCCTGCGGGTGGCGTCCCCGGTCCCCGGCGGGCCGAGCGAGGCCCTCGGAATTCTCGCGGGCGACAAGATCATGAAAATCGACGATTCGAGCGCCGTGGGGATTACCACCGAAGACGTGCCAAAAAAATTGCGGGGGAAAAAAGGCACCCACGTGAAAGTCTCCATTTTGCGATCCGGAGAGAAGAATCTCATCGATTTCGACATCGTCAGGGACAAGATCCCCCTCTATTCGGTGGAGGTGTCGTACATGGTGCAGCCGAATATAGGGTACGTGGCGGTGAATCGTTTCTCGGCGACCACTTCGGGTGAACTCTCCGATGCCCTGAAAAAACTGAAAGTCGCGGGAATGGACAGGCTGATCCTCGATCTGCGGAACAACGGTGGCGGTCTCCTCGACCAGGCGTTCAAGGTGGCGAGCGAGGTTCTGCCGGCCGGCAGGAAGATCGTCTATACACGGGGGAGGAGGCCGGAGTTCAACATGGATTACGTGAGCGAGGGGGGTGATTTCACAGATGTCAGCCTCATCGTGCTGGTAAATGCCGGCTCGGCTTCGGCCAGCGAGATCGTCTCCGGAGCGATCCAGGACTGGGACAGGGGCCTTGTGGTGGGCGAGACCACGTTCGGGAAAGGACTGGTCCAGCAGCAATACGACCTCCCCGACAGGTCGGCGTTCCGCCTGACCACTGCCCGCTACTACACCCCCTCGGGCCGGCTGATCCAGCGTCCCTACGGGAGTAACCCCGAGGAGTACCGGCACGCCCCGCTCGAGCGGAACGAGGAGGAGGGGGAGAACATCGAACATTCCGAGGAGAGCGACAGCGTCCGGCCGATGTTCAACACCGCGGCCGGCCGGCACGTCTACGGCGGCGGAGGCATCACGCCCGACTATATCGTCAGGCAGGGCCGCCTGTCGGAACAGACCGTCAGGATCCTCGGCGCGGGCGTATTCCAGGAATGGTCCGTCGGTTACCTCGACGCGCACGGGAAGGATCTCCGGGAAAAATACAACTCCGGCCCGCAGGATTTCGCCGACCGGTTCAGTGTGGACGGCGGGATGCTGGATGATTTTCTCGCGATCGCCGCGAAAAAGAAGATCGCTGTGGACCGGAAGGAATTTTCAGCCGATGAAGGTTACGTGCGAAAGAGGATGACCGCCCACCTCGCCCGGTCACTGTTCGGCAACGAGGGATGGTACACCACGATGAAATCCGAGGACGTCCAGCTCAACAAGGCGCTCACGCTCTTTCCGGAAGCCTCACGCATCGCCGGGCTCAGATAACCCGTTGAACCCCCGACGCCACAGGTCGAGCCGGTGAATTTCCGCCTGGCGACCTTTATCCTCCCCGTCTTTCCCATCCTCGGGTTGTTCTGGACAGGAGCCATCGGTAGGGTCCCCGGTACGCCCCTCCCACAGCCGGTTCCGGCGGAGGATCTTCTCGTTGTCGGTGAAGAACTTATTTACAACGTCAGTTACGCCTCCGTCAATCTCGGCCAGGTGAGGGTCCGGATCACGCAGAAGAAGGAACGGGCGGACGGCGTGGTGTACACCGGCCAGGCCAACATCGATTCGTACAACAACATTCCCTTCGTAGACCTTCACGCCGTGTACGACAACCTCATCCACGAGACCGTTCATTCCGAGTGGTTCCAGAGCAGGCTCAGGGGCGACAACGGGTGGGACACGGTGACCTACTCCTACGACTATCCGGGGAAATCCCTTTTCGTCGCGACCCGGCCGTCGCCGGGCGACGGCGTCAATATCGACGATACGCTCTCGGTGGATTCGTATTACCAGGACGGCCTCTCGCTTTTTTACTACGCCCGGCACGGGGTGAAGAAGAAGTCCCTGGTCACGGTGCCGACGGTGGTCAACGAAAAGAAGGGGACGACCACCTTCAATTTTCTGGCGGAGCGAACCAGCGCGGAGATCGACGCGGTTGAATATCCCGTTGACGTCGTCTATTTCAAAGGGCACGCGGGTTTCGTGGGGATTTACGGCCTCACCGGCGATTTTGAGGGGTGGTTCAGCAACGACGATGCGAGGATCCCGATCCTGGCCAGGATGAAAGTCCTGATCGGCAGCGTGAGGATCGAGCTCATGAAATGGAAGCGCGGTCAGTGGAATCCCCCGGAATATCGCGGTGCGGGCGGGTGATCCATTCCTGCCCGGGCGAGAGATCCCTCCCTGCCGCGGAAACCGCCTCGATGGGGCAATCCGCCCTCAATTATAATACACCCGGAAATACGGGGAATCGTAATGCGCCGCCCACCAGCCGGTCTGTTTCCCTCGAATATCGATGGTTTGCGGAGTTCCCCACCCGTTTTTGGATTTCTACTTGACATTGATGGAATGGGGATATTATATTCCGTGCAGAATTGTCCGCGTTGTTGCCAGGGGGATCACAAACTCAATACAATTCGTCATAATCACTAATGCTAAACCATCTCTGAACAACTCCGGTGTCTCTGAGATAAGCGCCCGGTCCTGTTCAGCATTCGAGGAGGGATTCATGATGGCGACCGGTAGGGTGAAGTGGTTCGACGGGAAGAAGGGATACGGGTTTATTCTGCCAGAGGAAGGTAGCGGCGATGTCTTCGTCCATTATTCGTCGATCCAGTCCGACCGCGAGTTCAAAACACTCAAGGAAGGAATGTCAGTAAAGTTCGATCTCACGGAGGGGAAAAAAGGCCTGCAGGCACAGAATGTAGTGGTGATACGATAACCCCCGACGTTGTTTACAACCATCACCCCCGAGTGCAGGGCCGGTAGCACGGTCTGCAATCGGGGTTTTTGTTGCCAAATCGAAATATGGAACCGTACCGTCATGTCGTATGTTTTTACAGCGTCGGACTACAGGAAGATCGGTAAGGTCCTGGGTGTCAAACCCAGTCGCCAGGGAAACAATGTCCGGTTCGGGCTGGGTGTCACAGCCGAATGGCGGAAGCTGACCCTCGAGATCTATCCCGGCATCCCGATCGGGAAGAAAAGGGGTAACCTGATCACGGTCTACACCCGGAACTCGCACCTGCAGCTTCACTTCTGTTCCGGGTATGTCGTCAGCCCGATGCTGAACGAGGTCACGTTCATCGGCGAATCCTCGGGAAAGCTCTCGGGCCTGATCGTGGAGAAGGAGGGGGGATGTTCTCTCTACGCGAACGTCGACCGGGGCATCCTCTCGGGCGATCTCACCAACCTCGGCCCCGAAATCATGCTGTCAGGGATCGCCCTCTCCCTGAGCGAATCGATCCTCCCGGCGCCTGCGAAACGGACATCCGGCCGGAGGAGATGATCCGGGTTGAAAGTTTCAACGATCACCCGGGGCGACGGGTACGCCATGAAGACATGCGAAGAACGGCGGCGGCGGTCGTCCGGGGAGAAGGACGGCGGAACGCCGATCTCCGGCTGATCTTTACGACCGATGCCAGGATGCGGACGCTGAATGCCAGGTGGCTCGGGCGCCGCACGACGACGGACGTCCTCTCGTTTCCGTTCGACGGGGACGGGGCGGGGACACTCGATGGCGAAGTGTACGTCAATCTCGACCAGGCCCGGCGCCAGGCCGCCACCGAACGGGTGTCGGAACGGCACGAAATCGCCCGCCTGGTGATCCATGGCGTCCTTCACCTTCTGGGCTACGACGACAGGACGCCGGTCATGAAAAAGACCATGACCGGGAAAGAAGACGGGTACCTCAGGCTCCTCGACGTGCGCTGAAACGGCCCGTCGTCATGATCAGAACTTTAACTTCTGAAAATAATGGCAAAATCACTCATCATCGTTGAATCACCCGCGAAGGCGAAAACCATCAACAAGTACCTCGGGAAGGACTACACGGTCCACGCCTCCGTGGGACATATTAAGAACCTGCCCAAGAGCACACTGGGAGTGGACCTCGAGAACGGATACGCCCCGAGTCTCGAGGTCATCAAGGGCAAGGAGGATGTCGTCCGGGGCCTTCGGGAGGCGGTGAAAAAGGTCGAGAACATCTACATCGCGACCGATCCGGACCGTGAGGGGGAGGCGATCGCCGCCGACATTGCCGAGGAGATCGAGGGCTCGAAGGCGAAAATCTTCAGGGTCCTGTTTCACGAGATCACCGAAAACGGCGTGAACGAGGCGATGAAGAACCCGGTCAAGATCAACACCGACCTCGTGGCCAGCCAGAGGGCACGCCGCGTGATGGACCGGATCGTCGGGTACAAGGTCAGCCCGTTCGTGTGGAAAACCCTCTACTACGGCCTGTCGGCGGGCAGGGTCCAGTCCGTGGCGCTCAACCTGATCTGTGATCGGGAAATACAGATCCGGGATTTCGCCGAGACCGAATACTGGTCCGTCATCGCGGAATTCGCGACGGCGAGGAGGGAGTCGTTCTACGCCAGGCTCACCAGGATCGACGGGAAGGACCTCATCGTCCCGTCGAAGGAAAACCTCCAGGAGATCCATCACAGGAAGAAGTCCGAACGGGTGATGTACATCGCCTCGGAGGATGAGGCCAGGGGCCACCTCGACGAAATCCGGAAACAGACTTTTAAAATATCAGACCTGACGAAGCGGGAATCGCGGCGGAACCCGCTCCCCCCCTTCATCACAAGCACGCTGCAGCAGGAAGCCTCGAAAAAATACAGATTTTCAGCGTCCCGGACGATGGTGCTGGCCCAGAAACTGTACGAGGGCATCGACCTCGGCGCCGACGGGCTCGTCGGCCTCATCACGTACATGAGGACCGATTCGACCAGGC
>DATEDB010000079.1:0-4799 GCA_035286625.1 Bacteroidota bacterium | reverse complement strand
GTCGAGAATCGCGTCGATCGACACATCGTCCTGCGTCTCGTGCCAGCAGTCGTAGTCGGTCGCCAGCGCGAGCGTCGCGTAGCAGATCTCCGCTTCGCGGGCGAGTTTCGCCTCGGGCATGTTCGTCATCCCGATGACGTCCACACCCCATTTCCGGTAGATTCCGGATTCGGCGCGCGTGGAGAAGGCGGGCCCCTCCATGCAAAGGTACGTCCCCCCCCGGTGGACGCGCCGCACGACCTTGCGCGCCGCCGTGTACGCCACGGCGGAGAGGTCCGGGCAAACCGGGTCGGCGAAGGCGACGTGTCCCGCCACGCCGTCGCTGAAGAAGGTGTTCGGCCGGAGCCGCGTGTGATCGAAGAACTGGTCGACGACGACGATGTCGCCCGGCCGGATCCGTTCCTTCATGCTGCCGACGGCCGAGATCGAAAGGATCGCGCCGGCGCCGATCTTTTTCATCGCGTAGACGTTCGCCCGGTAGTTGATCTGCGAGGGGGAGAACCGGTGCCCCCTCCCGTGGCGCGGCAGGAAGGCGAGCGTCCTCCCCTCGAATTCGCCCACGGTGATCGCGTCGGACGGCGCGCCGAACGGCGTCCGGACGACGACTCGCCGGACGTTCTTCATCCCCTCCATCTCGTAGAGGCCCGAACCGCCGATGACGCCGAGGATGCCCGCCATGAACCCTTCCTTCTCCCGCGTGGGTTAAACTATAAGACTATAGGCAGATCGGGAACGGCGCTCAACTCTTTTCCCCTCCGGGACTCCCCCTTGGGCTGTGCCCCCCGTTCTTCCTACGACGGGGGTACCCCAGGGAGTTTAGTTAGTCCGGGAGTGGGGCGCCCCCCCTCCTGCGGCGACTCCGCCGGACCCTCCCGTTGCTTGCGTATTCCGTGCTGTCTTCCCAAGTTCCCAATGGTTATCTGTTGCCGTATTTATGGACTGAACCACTCAGCTGGCCGCAGGCGGCGCGGATGTCGGCGCCCCTGCGCTCCCGGGTGATCGTCTGGACCCCTCCCGCGAGGAGAACCACCCGGAACCGGTCCATCACTTCCGCCCCCGGCGCCCGGTACGGCGAGGCTTCGTGCGGGTTGTAGGGAATGAGGTTGACCTTGATCCTCGCGCCACGGAACAACCGTGAGAGCGCAAGCGAGTCCTCGGGCGAATCGTTCACGCCCGCCAGCAGGACGTACTCCGCCGTCACCTTGCGGCCGCTTTGCAGGGGGATCCGCTTCATCTCCGCGACCAGTTCCCGAAGGGGATATTTCCGGTTGATCGGCATCAGGAGGGAACGGAGGTCGCCCCGGGCGGCGTTGATCGAGACGGCAAAACTGACGGGGTACCTCAGCGCGAGCGGCAGCATCTCCGGCACGATTCCCGCCGTCGATACGGTTACCCGCTTGCCGGAGATCCCGAATCCGAACTGGGACAGCAGGATCCCGATCGTCCGCGAAACTTCCGGGACGTTCAGCAGCGGCTCCCCCATCCCCATGAAGACGACGTTCGACAGGCGCTCCCCCCGCCCCGCAAGCCGCTTCGCGGCGAAACAGGCCTGTTGGACGATCTCGGCGGAGGTCATGTTCCTTCGGAAGCCGCCCGCGCCGGTTGCGCAGAAGCCGCACAGGAGCGGACACCCGACCTGCGAGGAGATGCACAGGGTCCGCCGCCCCTCGTCCGGGATCAGCACGCTTTCGACCGACTCGCCGTCCTCGAGCCGGAAGAGGAACTTCTCCGTCCCGTCGGCGGAGGTCTCGACGCGCTCCGCCGGGAAACCGGAAATGCGGCACGACGCCGCGAGAATTTCCCGGAACTCCTTCGACAGGTCCGTCATCGCCGCGAAGTCGTCGGCATGTTTCTGGTAGATCCAGCGGAAGAGCTGCCGGGCGCGGTACCGCTCCTTCCCCCAGCGGGCGAGAAACTCCTCCAACTCGGGGAGCGTCATCCCCTTCAGGTCGGTACGCAACATCGCTTCACAATACCAGAAACGGCCGGGCGGCCGCAGGCTTGGGGTTTGTGGGCGAGGGACACTCCTCCAACCACAGTGCCGACAACCTCCAGGAATGTCCCTCGAAAGCGCTTGCACCTCACAGTAACTTTCTCCTGCCGTACCCTCAACTATAAACACCCATCTGTGGCTGGTGACGCGGGTGACGCAAGGCAGGCGATAAAAAAACCCCGGGTTGCGTGTCCGCAACCCGGGGTGATTTTTCGCCGAGATTGGCGATCTGTTATGCGATGGCGTCGATGATCGCGTTGAAGGTCGCGCTGGGACGCATCGCTTTCGACGTCTTGACCGGATCCGGATCGTAGTAGCCGCCGATATCCATCGGCTTCGCCTGGGCCCCAAGCAGCTCCTGGTTGATTTTCGCCTCGTTGTCTCCCAGCTGCTTCGCCACGCCCGCAAAACGCCCCTGCAGTCCCTTGTCCTTCGTCTGTCCGGCCAACGCCTGCGCCCAGTACATCGCGAGGTAAAAATGACTTCCCCGGTTATCGATCTGTCCTACTTTCCGGGCCGGCGACCTGTTGTTGTCCAGGAATTTGGCGATCGCCTGATCCAGCGTCTCCGCCAGGACGAGAGCCTTTTCGTTCTTGAATGCGTTCCCAAGATGTTCCAGGGAGGCCATCAGCGCCGAAAATTCGCCCAGGGAATCCCATCGCAAGTACCCTTCTTTTACGAACTGCTGGACATGTTTGGGCGCCGAGCCGCCGGCTCCCGTCTCGAACAGCCCGCCACCCCCGAGAAGGGGTACGATCGACAGCATTTTCGCGCTGGTGCCCACTTCGATGATCGGAAACAGGTCGGTCAGATAATCCCTCAACGCGTTCCCGGTGACGGAAATCGTGTCTTTCCCCGCCCTGAACCTGTCCAGCGTGAATTTCATCGCCTCGATCGGGGCAAGGATATGGATCTCCAGGCCCTTCGTATCGTGGTCCTTAAGATATTTGTTGACCTTTTCGATGATCTGCGCGTCGTGCGCCCTGTTCTTGTCCAGCCAGAAAACGGCGACCGCTCCGGTCGCCCTCGCCCTCTTGACGGCAAGCTTGACCCAGTCCCGGATCGGGGCGTCTTTCGTCTGGCACATCCGGAAGATATCCCCTTCTTCCACCTTCTGCTCCAGCAGGGTCGCCCCGGAAGCATCGACGGCGCGGATCGTCCCGTTTCCCGCAGCCTGGAACGTCTTGTCGTGGGAACCGTACTCCTCCGCCTTCTGCGCCATGAGGCCGACGTTCGGAACGGAACCGATGGTCGCGGGATCGAACGCCCCGCGTTCCTTGCAATCCTCGATGATCGTCCGATACGTCGTCGCGTAACACCGGTCGGGAATCATCGCCTTCGTGTCGTGCGCCTTCCCGTCCGGACCCCACATTTTCCCCGAGTCGCGAACAACCACCGGCATCGACGCGTCGACGATAATATCGCTCGGCACATGGAGGTTCGTGATGCCCTTGTCCGAGTCGACCATCGCGAGCGCCGGCCGATTCTTGTACACGGACTGGATGTCCGCCTCGATTTCCGTTCTTTGGGCTTCCGGCAATTTCTTTATCTTCGCGTACAGATCGCCGAGGCCGTTGTTCGGATTCACGCCCAGCTCTTTCAGCACCGCCCCATGCTTCTCGAAAACGTCCTTGTAGTAGACGGATACGGCGTGCCCGAACATGATCGGGTCGGATATTTTCATCATGGTCGATTTGAGGTGGAGCGACAGCAGCACGCCGCTCTTTTTCGCATCCTCGATCTGCTCTTCAAAGAATTTCCGCAAGGCGCGGACATTCATCACCGTCGCGTCGATCACTTCACCTTCCAGGAGATCCAGCTTCTTTTTCAGGACGGTGGTTTTCCCGTCGGCGGCAACGAACTCGATCCGCATATCCGTCGCCTTTTTCACGGTGGTGGATTTCTCGCTGCCGTAAAAATCCCCGCCGGTCATATGAGCCACATGGGTTTTCGAATCGCGGGTCCATGCACCCATTTTGTGCGGATTCTTTTTTGAAAACTGTTTTACCGAGGCCGGCGCCCTGCGATCCGAGTTTCCTTGCCGCAGCACCGGGTTCACGGCGCTCCCGAGAACCTTCGCGAATCTTTCCTGCAGCTCCTTCTCCGCGTCGGTCTTCGGATCCTCGGGATAGTCCGGGAGGTTATAGCCGTGCGCCCGCAACTCCTTGATCGCCGCCATCAACTGCGGGATGGAAGCGCTGACATTGGGCAGCTTGATGATATTGGCATCCGGCGTCAGTGCGAGCGCACCCAATTTCGCCAGATTATCCGGAATTCTTTGTTTCTCGGTCAGGGAATCGGGAAAATTCGCGATGATCCTGCCCGCAAGAGAGATATCGCACGTTTCGACGGAAACGCCGGTTCCCTTTGTGAATCCCTGGACGACGGGAAGAAAGGAGTAGGTCGCCAACGCAGGTGCCTCGTCGATTTTCGTCCAAAGGATCTTGGTTGTTCCTGTTGTCATGTTCCCTCCGTTCGTCCTGGACGCCGGGGCGGATTTAATTCTCCTGCGACGGATTAACTTACGATATCCAACTCACTGAAAAAATATCTTATTTCTATCGCAGCCGTCTCCGGTGCGTCGGAGCCGTGGACGATGTTCTGCTCCACGTTGTCGGCAAGGTCGGCCCGGATCGTCCCCCGGTCGGCCTTCTTCGGGTCGGTGGCCCCCATCAGCATGCGGTTGCGCGCGATGACGTTCTCCTCTTCCAGCACCATCGCGACGATCGGGCCCGACGACATGAATTCGGTGAGCGAGCCGAAGAAGGGACGCTCCCGGTGGACGGCGTAGAATCCCTCCGCCTCC
>DATEDB010000078.1:0-5206 GCA_035286625.1 Bacteroidota bacterium | reverse complement strand
ATGTCCGCGCTGCGGAACAGGTCGGCAAGGCGCTGGACGTCGGCGGTACGGAAGATTTCCGCCGAGCGGTTCAACGTGGCGGGATTGATGCCGCCCGCGTCGGTCGTGCCGTCGGTGGAGTTCTGCTGGTTCCCGACCACGACGTCCTTATCCGAGATCTGCTCGGAGCGGTATTTCTTGGCCCCGCCGATCGTGCCGAACATTTCGGAGTCCGATGGCCAGGGATACCACACCGCGAAATACACGACGGCGAATGCCGCCACCACGCCACCGATGATGAGCTTGTTTTTCATAAAAACCTCCTGGAGATGAGAGAACGTGAATTGTAGTGTATGAAACTGGATTAGTGAATGCCGGCGATGGTGCTCCGGGGTACTTATTGTGTTCATGATGATTTTCATCAGATTTTCGGGCGGATCCATCCTCGGGACGGAACTCAACAGGGAGTGGAGCCTGCGCTGTTCTTCGAAAAATTGATTCGCGCCGGCATCCGTTGAGAGGAATTCATGCAGTATCCTGCTTTCGGAGGGGGAATTCGCACCGTCGAGTTCCCGGTGGATCAATTCCTTGTATTCTTCGTGCTTCATCGTTCGAGCCTTTTCGATAAGATTTTCTTCAGCGATTGTCGCGCCGAGAAGAGGCGCGATTTGACCGTCCGGACAGGCAGTTCGAGGACGTGACCGATCTCATCGTAGGAGAGATCTTCGAAGTGCCGCAGTATGATGACGATCCTCGAGTCATCGCTCAATTTCATCAACCCGTCTTCAACCGTTTCCGCGAGCTGGCCATCCTGGAGGACATCCTCCGGGCTTTTCCCGTCCGAAACCAGTTCATGAGAGAGGCGTTCATTTTTTTTAGAGGCTTCGACGAAATTGAGTGATTCGTTTATCGCGATCCGGTAAATCCAGCTGAAAAACTTGTATTTCGGGTTGAAAGTTTTGAGTTTCTCTGAAGCCTTGATGAAGACGTTCTGCGTGATATCCGCTGCGTCTTCCGTATCATTTGCCATCCTGAGCGCGACGTTGAACACCGTCTTCTGGTACCTGTCGACCAGCGGCTCAAAAGCCTTCCGGTCGCCCGAGAGACATCGCTGAATCAATTCCAGATCTTCGGTCATCGTAATGACAGCCGCCGGGGGGGAAAGTTGGTGTGTTCGCAGGAAAAAATTTCCCCTTTTTCATGCGAAAAACGGATATTGCCGTGTGTTTCGCTGGTGTTCACCTGGCCGCCCCCGCGTTTTTCACACAATCTCGAAAACCTGGTCGAAACCGGCATACCGGAAGACATCGCCGATGTGTTTGTTCATGTTCATCAGTTTGAGGCCTTTGCCGCCCGCCTCCTTCAGCCGGCGCTGGGTCATCAGGAGGATCCCCAGTCCCGCGCTCGAGATGTACTCCAGTCCCCTGAAATCCACCGTCGCGGGCCCCTTCACCAGGTCGAAAACGACCCTGGCCTTTTCGACCTGTGCTGCGTCGAATCGCCCGAAAAGCTCCACACGGCCGTCATCAAGCAGTTTGGCGTCGAACATACTAGTCCTTCACTTTTTTAATCAGTGTGATGATGCTGTTATCGTCAGTGTACTCGTATCTGAAATCGTCGACGTACGACTTCACGAGGTGCACCCCCAGTCCGCCCGGCCGGCGTTCGGCCAGGGGTTTGTTGATGTCCACCCCGGGGGCCGACGTCGGGTCGAAATATTCGACTCCGTAATCGACGAGCCGGATCGTGAGCATGTCGTTTTCCCGCGACAGGCCGATGGATACGTCGTTCCCGCTCGCGGATTGATATTTCACCATGTTCGTGAATATCTCCTCGATGACGAAATCGAGGGTGAACACCATTTCGTCGTCGAGCGCGTGCCCTGCCGCGAACGATCGGACGAAGGCGTCAATCAATTCGAGGGAACTGAAGTCTCTCTTAAACTTTTTCTCTGTCACGTGATGTCAGGCGCCGACACACCCGCTCCCGCCGGATGATGCCCGGCGGAGGAATGTCGTCTGCTGTGAGTGTTTGACGGTTTCCGGATGCGCCGCATTTACACGGTGGGGTGATCGACGGCGCGGACCGCATCGCTTGCGCGGGGATGAAATTGAAATATCTGCTGAAGCTGTGTGGTTTCGAAAACGGCCCGGACCTCCTTCGTGGATTCCGCCAGGTAGATCTCCCCCCCGGCCCTTCGCAGGGTGGTCAGCGCGCCCACGAGGGATCCGATTCCACAGCTGTTGATGTAATGCACATCGCGCAGGTCCACCACCAGGCGGGTCTTCCCGTTACGAACCAAGTCCCGCACTTTCTGCTGTAAGGTCATCTGATCGGGTTCGCTGATAAAGTCTCCCCGCAGCCTGAAGACGGTGACCCCGTCGACCGCTGTTTCTTCGATGATCATGAATGGTGTCTGCCGTATTGACGTGACAGGCCGCCCGGAGCCCCCCGGTTGTGTGTTGGTCAAGGAAATTTCGGGCGGGATGCAATAGAAAGAATAAAATAAATTACCGATAAAATCTTAAACTGTCAACACGGGGTATCCGTTAAATTGGCCGGGATTCGCCGAATTTTCCATTCAACCGGAGGGTGCCCCCGAGGCGTCGGAGATATTCCGTTCGGGGGATTTCGACAGCCCCGAACTTCGCGAGGTGCGGGGTGAGAAACTGGATATCCAGGAGGGTGAATCCGCCCTCCCGGAGGATCTCCACCAGGCGGACGAGTGCGACCTTCGAGGCGTCGGTTCTCACACTGAACATCGATTCACCGAAAAACGCCCCTC
This sequence comes from Bacteroidota bacterium, assembly GCA_035286625.1. Lineage (GTDB taxonomy): Bacteria > Bacteroidota > Ignavibacteria > UBA10030 > SZUA-254 > SZUA-254. The sequence goes on along the minus strand of DATEDB010000078.1, from coordinate 2,442 downwards.
CGAGGGCGACCCCGTACAACCCGCCGGCCAGTTTTCCCCCCATCCTGCATTCGACGCTGTGCGCGAAGCCGCGCCGGTGCAGGTCGGTGTACGCGTCGATGATCTCCGGTGAGATCCAGGTCTCCTTCCTCCGGGCGCAGGCCGCGATCACCGCGGCAAACGCGCTATCGGCGGTGACGCTGAATTGCCCGCTCCTGAGGCGTCGCGCGAGGGTCTTCGGCACGTGGAGGGAGTCGAGCGGCAGGATCGCCCGGGGATCCGGGGAGTACCACCCGATTTCCCCACCGGCCCCGTCGGCCATGGGAAAATATCCGCCCGCGTAGGCGCTGAGGAGAAGGTCCGGCGAGAGTGGCGGGGTTTCAGCAGTCACCGAACATGATCCCCGTTGCGCGCGCCGAGGTGATCAGCTGCGATCCGGAGCTGACCACTTTCCGGCTCTTCACGGCGTCGTCGAGGCCCACTGTCGTCACTCCGCTCCCGCGGAGGCTGACCATGCACCCGTACTCGCCGCGCGAAGCCGCTTCGAGAGCCATGACCCCGAATTTCGAGGCGAGAATCCTGTCGTACGCCGTCGGGCTCCCGCCGCGCTGCAGATGACCGAGCACGGTCACCCGCGTCTCCAGGCCGGTGTTTTCCGTGATGTGGTGGGCGACGACGTCGCCGATGCCGCCGAGGCGGACCGGGTCGGTCCTCGTGGGATCGTGTTCCTTGATCACCGCGGCGCCGTCCTCGGGCATCGCTCCCTCGGCCACGCAAATAATACTAAAGCGGGCCCCGAGGCTTCGTTCCTTCACGCGCCGGTAGATGCAGTCCCACCGGAACGGGATCTCGGGAATCAGTATGATGTCCGCGCCGCCGGAGAGGCCGGCCCCCAGGGCGATCCATCCGGCGTACCTCCCCATGACCTCGATCACGATGATCCTGTGGTGGGAGGAGGCCGTGGTGTGAAGCCGGTCGATGGCATCGGTGCAGATCTGGAGCGCCGTGTCGTACCCGAACGTGACGTCGGTGGCGTCGAGGTCGTTGTCGATCGTTTTCGGGATGCCGATGACGTTCATCCCCATCCGGAAGAACTTCCGGGCGATGTGCATCGTGCCGTCCCCCCCGATCGCAAACAGGACGTCGAGGCCCCAGTCCCGGTAGTTCTTCATCGCCTGCGCCGAGCGGTCCTCGATCCTGACGGAATCCCCCTTGCCGACGGGATACCTGAAAGGGTCCCCCTTGTTCGACGTGCCGAGGATCGTGCCGCCCAGACCGATGATCCCCGAGACGTCGAGCCAGGTCAGGTCCCTCTTCGAGCCTTCCACCAGGCCCTCGAAACCGTCGAGGATACCCACAACGTTCGAATGGTAATAGCTCAGGGCGGGCTTGGTGATGCTGCGGATGACGGCGTTAAGCCCGGGGCAGTCTCCTCCCCCCGTGAGTATCCCGATGCGTTGCAGTTTTGGTTTCATATGGAGAATCCTGTTGTGTACACTTCTTCGGCCGTGTCCGGATCCCGGCCGCCTTCTTCCGGCGCCAGCCGTGTCCGGATCCGGCATACTCTGCGGTATTCACAGCTCCGGCAGAGGTGCTCCGGGCGGGACGGCCGGACCGGGAACCTGCCGTCGGCGATGCCGGCGGCGTGTTCGACGGCGCGTGAGATCGCCGCCCCGACGATTTCGCGCAGCCGGTCGGTCGATTCGAACAGTTTCGTCCGCTCGCCGGCGGGAATGAGCGATCCCTTCCGGTCGGCGCTCCCGAAGCGGGAGACGGCCCTGAAGCCGTCGCGGAGATGGTAGTAGGTACCCGCGCCGGCGCTCATCGGCCGGCCCAACCGTCCCGCGAGGATCGTTTCCGCGCAGTGGAGATAGAGGGGAAGTTGCAGACTCAATCCGTCCTCGATGTCCGATTTCCCCGGGAGCACCGATCCGGTTTTGTAGTCGATCACCCTGAAAGCGTCGCCGGCGAGATCGATGCGGTCGATTTTCCCCTCGAGGCGGATGTCGCCGGCGCTTACCGGCTCTTCGGAGTACATCCCGGGGTCGCGGTGTTTCACATCCTCGCCGGCCCTGCCGAACGGCACCTCGAAATAGGCCGGCTCCGCCGGGAGGTCGCTGTTCCGTTCGGCGTCGAGCATCGCCTCCAGCGAACCGGCCCGGCCGGGGCTCCCGAGCACCCCCGCGGTGGCGATCTCCCAGAAAATGTCGTCCACGGTCGTTTCCCCGAATTTTTTCCGGGCGATGGCGTGGATCTCGTCCACCGCGGCGCGGAACTCCTGTTCCCGGGCCCCGGCCAGCGACCTCAGCCCCCCCGACTTCCGGCCGGAATAAAATTCGAAAAGAATCTCGTGCAGGAGCCTCCCCATTTCACGGGGGCTTATCCCTTCCTCCGGTTTTTCCGTCACCCGGAGGCGAAGCTGACGCCCGGCGAAATACCGGAAAGGGCAATCCCCGTACGTCT
>DATEDB010000077.1:0-7699 GCA_035286625.1 Bacteroidota bacterium | reverse complement strand
ACTGCTCATGCTCGCCGACCGACGGTCGACGCCCGTCGACCGGATCGTCTCGGAATTTTTCAGGGAGAGACATTACCTGGGCCCGCGCGACCGCCGCGGAATATCCGACACGCTGTTCGGATTCATCAGGCACCGACGGTACCTGGAGACGCTCCTCGAAGGGTTTCTCGCCGCCCATGAATCGTATGACCCGATCGACGAGGCCCCGCGGCGATACGTGCCGCTGCTTGTCATCTATTCGGTCGTCTTCCCCGGGCTGTTCGGCGGGTGTCCCCCCGCCGATACCGGGGTCAACCCCCTCTGGACCCCCTATTTCCCCGCCCTCGACCCCGGCCCCCTCGTGGGGTGGACCCGCGATCATGCCGCCCTCGATTTTCTCGAGGAAGATCGCGTCGTCACCCTCGGCGTCCGGTATTCCTTCCAGGACTGGATGGTGGCCGGGTGGATCGAACGCTGGCCCGACGACGCAGAGGCTCTCCTCGGGGCGCTCAACCGGCCGGGTGACATCACTCTCCGCGTGAACCGGTTGAAAACCGACAGGGAATCCTGCCTGGAACGTCTGGCCGGGGAGGGTATCGGGGCGCGGAGGACCGACTACCCGGACGCCGCCGTTATCGTCCTGAAACGGTTCAACCAGAACGCGAGCGCGTCGTTCAGGGAAGGCCTGTTCGAAATTCAGGACGCCGGAAGCCAGCTCGTGTCGCTCGTGTGCGCGCCGCGGCCGGGCCAGCTGGTGATCGACGGTTGCGCCGGCGCCGGCGGGAAAACCCTGCACCTGGCCGACCTCATGGAAAACAGGGGGAACATCATTGCCATCGATACCGATCCGGGACGGTTGCGTGAACTGCACAGGAGGGCCGAAAGGGCCGGGGTGGGTATCGTGGAGGCGTCGCTCCGCAAGGAGTTCAGGGAGAAAGAGTACGCCGGGAAGGCGGACATCGTGCTGGTGGACGCCCCGTGCAGCGGCAGCGGAACCATCAGGAGAAATCCCTCGTTAAAGTGGAGCGTGAGCGAGGAGGACATCCGCCGTTACGCCGCCCGCCAGGCCGGTTTGCTTGACGGGTACGCTCCGCTCGTGCGCAGGGGTGGAAGGCTCGTCTATTCGACGTGCAGTCTGTTTCGGGAAGAGAACGAAGAAGTGGCCCTCCGGTTCCTCGATGAGCACGAGGAGTTCAGGAGTGCGGCCGCCGCTCCCGCGTCTTTATTATGGGCGGACGCTGCGGGCGAGATGCAGTCGCTGATGCTCCTGCCGCACCGGCACCACACCGACGGATTTTTCATCGCCGCGTTCGAAAGGACCGCCTGAGCACGGTTGCAAAAAGCCGGCGCTCTTCGTAGATTTCAACCACACATACCCATCATTACTCCATGAAAACCCTCATTTTCCTATTTCTTGTCGTTCTGGCCCTGCCGGGCTGTTCCGGCCGAAAAGCGCCCGAGGTGTACGCCGAGGGCCTGGCCGCCGAGCAGGCGGGAAACCCCGCCCTGGCCATCGAACGCTACGAAGAGGTGGTCCGGGATTTTACCGCCGAGGCCGTCGCTGAAACCGCGATGTATAAAATCGTGATGCTCCGGGGAAACAACCTGGCAGACAAACAGGGGGCGCTGGCCGCCCAGAGGCGGTTCCTGGAATTATTTCCGCATAGCGGGCGCGTTCCCACGGTCATGTTCATGATGGCCTTCATGTACAACAACGAACTGCACGAGCTTGACAGCGCGCGGAAGTATTACGATCTTTTTTTATCGAAATATCCCGACCACGAACTCGCCGCATCCGCGAGGTTCGAAATCGAAACGCTCGGAAAGGCGCCCGACGAACTCATTGGCGGGAGCGCCGGAGAGGTCCCCGGCGCCGCGCAGGCGAAATCCGGAGAGGCGAAATCCGGCCAGGCGCGCCCGCAATGAACGGACGGTCCGTCGGCCACCTGAAGTACCTTCAGCCCGACGTCGTCGCGAAGCTTTCAAACATGGAGCTCGTCGCCCGTCTCGTGGTGGAGGGATTCATCACCGGACTGCACAAGAGCCCCTACCACGGGTTCAGCGTGGAGTTCGCCGAGCACAGGCAGTACATGCCGGGCGACGAGACCAGGCACATCGACTGGAAAATCTACGGCCGCACGGACCGCTATTACATCAAGCAGTTCGAGGAGGAGACGAACCTCAAGGCGTACCTCGTCCTGGACGGGAGCGCCTCGATGGCCTTCTCCTCGGAGAATCGTCTGACCAAGCTCGAGTACGCGTCGTACGTGGCGGCGGCGCTCGCCCAGCTGCTGACACAGCAGCGGGACGCCGTGGGGTTCGTGCATTACGACGAGGCCCTGCGGACATACATGCCCCCGCACGCGACAAAGTCCTACCTACGGGAGATCCTGAAAGCCCTCCACGCCGTCAAACCGGCCAACCGGACCGCGACCTCGTCCACCCTCCACGAGGTGGCCGAGCGGATCAAGCGGAGGGGGCTGATCATTGTATTGAGCGACCTGTTCGACGACCCCCGGAAAGTGATGACCGCCCTGAAGCATTTCCGCCATAAAAAAAACGAGGTCATCGTCATGCAGGTGCTGGATCCCTACGAGAAAAGCTTCGCGTTCGACCGGGACGCCATCTTCCGGGACCTGGAAACCGGCGAAAAAATGACCACACAGCCGTGGCATATCCAGAAGGCCTACCGCGGGGAAATGAAAAAATTCCTGGAGTATTACAAAAGGGAGTGCAGGCAGAATAATATCGATTATGTCCTGCTGGACACATCCACCCCCTTCGACGTGGCCCTTTTCGAGTTCCTTCACAAAAGGCAGAAGATGGGCTAGTCGGGGGGGCACCTGTAACGTTTTGGAGGACTTATGTCAAAATTCATCGTTGCCGCCGCCATCATCACCGCCCTTGTCTCTCTCAGCTGCGAAGGCCCCCAGGGCCCGCCCGGCTCCGGCCTCGGATCACTCAGCGATCCTTCCATCCTGCCGGAGGTCATCTATTCCTATCCGCCGGCGTCGTCGGTAGGACCCTATCCCGAGTTGTACCAGTATAACTGCGGATGGGAGTGGTGCATATGGTACTCGCAATTCCAGGTGCGTTTCAACAAGTTCATGGACGTGTCGTCCGTCCGGCGGGCGGTACGGCTCTCGTCCCCATCCGGGGACATTCATGCCGATACCAGCTACATCCTGTCGGTCGGGGGAGACGTGTTCATCCTCAACCCGGTGGATTCGCTCGGGAACAGGTATGATTTCCGATTCAGGATCGGGACGCCCTACACGATGAGTGTCGATTCCACGGCGAAGGATATCAACGGGAATCCTCTGAAGCCGCCTTTTACCGCGACCTTCATACCCGAGCCCTATTTTCGGGTGATGAAGGTCTCGCCGAATGACGGCGCAAAAGACATTTCTCCAAACACGTACATCACTCTGAATTTCAACGGGCGGGTGAGGAATGCAATCATTTCCAACCTGTCGATAGAGCCGGAGGCGGGTGGATACTGGTGGTTCGGGTACGATTCCACGTACGTGTCCTTTTCCCCGTTTCAATCATTCCGTACATCCACGCAGTACACGATTCGCGTGGACGGTTCGGCCGAAGACGTTGACGGGAACAGGATCGCGGGCCCCTTCCTGTCGAGGTTTACGACCATACCGTTCCGGATCTCCACGACCTACCCGCCGGAAGGCGCCCGGGATGTGCCCCTCACGTCGAGGGTCATCACGTATTTCACTGTCCCGCTCGACACTTCGACGATCAGGCCGGCATTTCATTTGACTCCCCCGACGCCCGGGGATCTGGCCGGCTTCTATTACGGGACGATGTATATCGAATTCGCGCCGCAAAGAGGTCTTCTCGCGTCGACCACCTACACCGTGCGCATCGATTCGACCCTCCGGTGGCTGATGGGAGATCCATTCGGGGAGGCCTTTGAATATTCCTTTACCACCGCACGCTTCTCGGTGGCCCAGACATTTCCGGTTGACGGGCAAACCGGTGTGCCCCGTTTTAATTATATCACTGTGTGGACGAACGCTCCGCTCGACCCGGCGAGCGTCACGCCGGCGGTTCAGATCACCCCCCCGGCCCCACTGTCCGTGTCCTCCTGCGACGGGTGCTCGAGTTTCCAGATACTCCCCTACTCGGGATTGAGTCCCAACACGGAGTACACGGTGACGATCGGGGCTTCGTTAGAAACCCAACGGGGACAGCCCCTCGGCGAACCGTATAGTTTCTCGTTTACGACAAGGCCTGATTGAGATGTATCGACGACTTCAACGATGAGCAGAACCCACGGCGAAAGATAACGGCGCCCCCGCCGGAGGCGCTGTATACCCATCAGCTTCCGCCGCGGTTTTTTATCTCTCCAAACCTTGCATTTTCACCCGCCTATCGTTATTATTTCCTTTCTGGATCGTTTTTTTCGTCCCAATAACCCGGTCAGATGACAGTGTGCGCCAAACGCGTGCCGCCCGCATCGCAGGTCCCGAACGAAACGAACGACATGCTTGTCGTCCGCGGAGCGCGCGTCCATAATTTAAAAAACCTGGACGTCGAGATGCCCCGTGACCGGCTGATCGTCATCACGGGCCTCTCGGGATCGGGGAAATCGAGCCTCGCCTTCGACACCATTTATGCCGAGGGGCAGAGGCGGTACGTCGAAAGCCTCTCGGCGTACGCCCGCCAGTTCCTGGGCCTGATGGAACGGCCGGACGTGGACTACATCGACGGCCTCAGCCCTTCCATATCCATCGAACAGAAGTCGGTCTCCCACAACCCGCGCTCCACCGTCGGGACGGTCACCGAAATCTACGACTACCTGCGCCTGCTGTTTGCCCGCGTCGGGGTCCAGCACTGCTGCAGCTGCGGCCGCCCGGTAAAGAAGCAGTCGGTGGACCAGATCATGGACACGGTGATGGGCCTGCCGGACGGCGCCGGCATTCAAATACTCGCGCCGGTGGTGAAGGGCCGGAAGGGCCATTACCGGGAACTCTTCGAGCGGATCAAGAAGGACGGCTTCCTGCGCGTGAGGATCGACGGGGAAATCGTCGAACTGAAAAAGGGGCTCAAGGCGGACCGCTACAAGGTGCACGACATCGAGATAGTGGTGGATCGGGTCGCGGTGAAGCCGTCGGCCAGGAGCCGGATCAACGATTCGGTCGAGACGGCCCTCTCGATGGGATCCGGGACGGTGATCGTCACCACCGGCTCCGGCTCGAAAGCCCCGGAGCAGCTCTTCAGCCGGCACCTCGCCTGCCTGGAATGCGGCATCAGCTACGACGACCCGGCGCCGAATTCCTTCTCGTTCAACTCGCCCTACGGATCGTGCCAGGGATGCGCCGGCCTGGGCGAGACCAAGGAGTTCGACATTCGGCTGATCCTTCCGGACAGGTCCCTGTCGCTGAACGCCGAAGGCCTCGCCCCGCTCGGCAGGCCCCGGGACACCTGGTTCTGGCACCAAGTCAGGGCGGTGTCCGCCAGGCACGAAATTTCCCTCGACACTCCCGTGGGGCAGCTTCCGCAGAAATCCCTGGACGTTTTACTGTACGGCGGCGGGGCCGAGATGTACGAAATTCCCTACACCTACTCCTCCGGCAGGGTGGTGAAATACCGCCAGAAGTTCGGCGGCGTCATGAAGATGTTGAAGAGGTTTTTCGACGAAACGTCATCCGAGGGGGTGCGCCGCTGGGTAGAATCCTTCATGAACACCATCCCCTGCGCCGCGTGCAAGGGGGGACGGCTCCGCAAAGAGAGCCTCGCGGTGAAGATGGTGGACGCCGGGACCGGCCGTCTGACCGGCATACAGGAAATCGTCAACCTGTCGGTGAGGCAGGCGGTGGAGTATTTTTCCGCGATCTCGCTCACGGCCAGGCAGCAGACCATCGCCGAACAGATCCTCAAGGAGATCCGCCAGCGCCTCGGGTTCCTGATGAACGTCGGACTCGATTATTTAACGCTGGACCGCCCGGCCCGGACGCTGGCTGGGGGCGAGACCCAGAGGATCAGGCTTGCCACGCAGATCGGCTCGCTGCTGGTGGGGGTGCTGTACATCCTGGACGAGCCGAGCATCGGGCTGCACCAGAGGGACAACATTAAACTGATCAACAGCCTCAAGGGGCTTCGCGACCTCGGGAACACGGTGATCGTGGTGGAGCACGACCGGGAGATGATCGAGAACGCCGATTACGTGGTGGACCTCGGGCCCGGCGCGGGGGAACACGGGGGACGGCTTGTGAGCGCCGGGACTCCAGAAGAGATCATGAAGGCGGCCGGGAAACGCTCCGGCAAAAAATCCACGGAAGAAAACTTCCCTCGTAAAAGCTCCCCCGGGCCAAAAAACGGATTGGATGGGTCCGTGGACGGCGGGAGATCCCTGACGGCCCTCTATCTCAGGGGGGACCACGATATTGTGATCCCCGCTGAACGGCGGAAGGGTAACGGCAAGTCCATCGACCTCACCGGGGCCACCGGGCATAATTTACAATCAGCGGCCCTTCGGATACCGCTCGGTGCGTTTGTCTGCGTCACCGGGGTGAGCGGATCGGGGAAGTCGTCGCTGGTTACCGAGACGCTCTACCGGATCCTGGCGAGAAAGTTTTACCGCGCGAAGGATGTCCCCCTGCCGTACGCCTCGGTGAAAGGGCTGGAACATCTCGACAAGGTCATCGACATCGACCAGTCTCCCATCGGCCGGACCCCCCGTTCCAATCCTGCCACGTACACCGGACTCTTCACGCTCATCCGCGATTTGTTCGTACAGCTGCCCGAATCGAAGATCAGGGGGTACAGGCCGGGCAGGTTCAGTTTCAACGTGAAGGGAGGCCGCTGCGAGGACTGCGAGGGGGACGGCGTCAGGAAAATCGAGATGAACTTCCTCCCCGACGTGTACGTCCTCTGCGAGGTGTGTAAGGGGAAGCGGTACACGCGGGAGACCCTGGACGTGCTCTACAAGGGTAAATCGATCGCCGACGTCCTGGAGATGACCGTGGAGGAAGCCGTGGAGTTTTTCCGCGACGTGCCCAGATTGTACCGGAAGCTCGAGACGCTGCACGACGTGGGGCTGGGGTATATCCGGCTCGGACAGCAGGCGACGACGCTCTCCGGGGGCGAGGCGCAGAGGGTGAAACTGTCAGCCGAGCTCTCGAAACCGGGAACCGGTAAAACATTGTACCTGCTCGACGAACCGACGACCGGGCTGCATTTCGAGGACATCAGGCTGCTCCTGAATGTTCTTAATAAGCTGGTGGACAAAGGGAACACCGTCATCGTCATCGAGCACAATCTCGATGTGATTAAATCAGCCGACCATGTGATCGACATGGGGCCGGAAGGGGGGGACGGCGGCGGCACGATCGTGGCCGAGGGAACGCCGGAGAAGGTCTCTGCCGTGCAGGCCTCGTATACGGGGAGGTATCTCACTGATGCCCTGCGAATCAGCAGGTCAAATCTCACCCGAACCGGGAAACCGGAAAGCAGACGGGAAACGGGTCATTAGGATCAAAACCTCTGTTTTGTAAGGATTTGCAGGCCTGCAATTGATTTATTGCCTCTAAATACTTCTGCTTTACCAATCCACACTTTCCCCTGAAGTGGTCCATCATGAAGTTGTCCGCTCCTCAGTAGACGCCGTCTACGATTGTCTCGTTGTGGGCAAAGTCAACAACAACCTCGTCCGGCTGTACTCCGAAGCCGAACCGGCCCTGGGGAAAATCCTTCGGAA
>DATEDB010000076.1:0-6333 GCA_035286625.1 Bacteroidota bacterium | reverse complement strand
TCAACGACATCCGCTCGGCGAGGTATTTCTGGAGCAGGGGCGAACTGACCATCGCCGAATATTTACGCTCCCTCCGAGGGATCAAAGTCTTCGCGATCTGGTCGCTCTCCGACCCGGTGCCGTTTTTCGTAGACCTCTGGTTGAAGTTTACCAACACCATCCAGATGAAATTCCACCGGGACACCACGAGGCGCCCCCAGCTCCCCTGATCCCTGCTTTGCCGGGATCGACACCTCACCGGGGGGGATCGAAAAAACTCCTTGGATGTTTCCCCCCGAGTTTTTACATTCCCCTGACCAACCGGCATATCAGCCGGTGCGACGCCACGCGTTCCCGCCGACGGTGATATGACCGGAGCCATCCAACAACCACCGATGCTCATGGAGGAGCACATGAAAATCCTTGCCATCACTCTTTTTTGTTCGGGAATGTTCTTATCCGGCGGTCTCGTCTATGCGCAGCCCCCCACGGATTTTGAGGGGAACTGGTCGGGAAGATGGGAAAATATCACCTTCGGCAGTAAAGACTCCGCGGCCATGACCGTCACGCTCGACACGGTGTTGAAAACCGCCGACGTTGTGCTCGACCTCGACGGTAACGTCTTCGGGGGCAGCGACCCTGCGCCGTTGCTGATGACCGGCCCCTACACCGATTCCGGTTTTACGGTCTCAGGCGACGCCGCGCCCTATGGTCCGATCACGATGACCGGCGGGAACGGCGGCATGCTCACCGGCCGGGCTCCCGATGTTCCGAATGTCTCCATCGACTCGGTGACGATGGCGGGCAGTTACGACGCCGTCTCACTCGCGCTGGATTATCTCGTGTATTTCGCGATGACGGGGGGAACGGCGAATGGGACCATCACGATGGAGAAACAGACCGCTGTGGATGTCGACGAAGGAACCGCGACGGTGCCGTACCGCTTCGTCCTGCATCAGAACTATCCCAACCCCTTCAACCCCTCGACGGTGATCGCCTACAACCTGCCATGGGAGGCTGCCGTCACTCTCAGAATCTTCGACGTCTCGGGCAGCCTCGTGGAGAACCTGGATCGGGGAGTGACCGCGCCCGGGAGCTACTCGGTCGAATGGCTGCCCGACGGCCTTGCCGCGGGTGTGTATTATTACAGGCTCGACGCCCTGGCCACCTCTCACCCCCGGAGGACACACTCCCGCACGAGGGGATTGATTTACCTGAAATAGGCCTGTTGCGGCATCAGGCCGTGGCGGGAGATCGAATCCGGCGGGACAGGAAGGGGCGCCGGCACCCCCCCGCGATCCATTCCCGGGCCACTTTGAACGTGGCCGGCATGCCCGCCCGGTATAAGGGTGGACGCCGGTCATTTCAGGCTGACATCCAGGATTCCCCCGTTCTTCCTGCTCTCTTCCGCCCGGAACGCCATCAGGTGGCTTTCCATCGATGCGTCGATGGTTGAGGTGAGCAGGGCGGGATTGTTCTGCGAGACGGCCTGGATCAGGTCGTGCACGAGACCGAAGTCCCCACCGCCGTGGCCCGAAGAAATCGCAGAGTTCTCCCTGGTATTCCACCGTGCCGTCTCACCCGTTTTGAAGTTGGCGACGAAAAGGTCCTCTTCGTCTCCGACAATATCCCCCATCGAACCCATGATGCGCGTCCTGCGTCCCGCGTAGCTGGTGAACGCCTCCATGTTGAAGTTGACCGTGATATCGTCGGTGAACTCCATCATCACCGTCTGGTGATCCACGACATCGTTGTCGCAGCGGTAGACACATCGGCCGTAGGGCCCGTTCTTCAGGTTCTCCATGATCGCCGGCCCCTTGTCGCCTTCGGCGGGGAGGTCGAAATGGTGGAGCCAGCTGCGATCCCGGTAATAAATCTTCAGGGCCGAATAGGGGCATTCCTGTTCTACCGCGCATCCGTCCGTGCACCGCGCCGTACTGCCGGCGGGGGCGTTTCCATTCCTGAACCAGGAGAGGGATCCGAAGGAAGCGACCTTTGTGCACTGTTTGCCGATCACCCACCGGAGGATGTCCATGTCATGGCACGATTTCGCCAGGAGCATGAAGTTCGACTCGTCAGACCTGCGCCAGTTGCCGCGTACGTAGGAATGTGACATGTGGATGTGGTGCACGGGCTCCATATGCTGGATGCTCACGATCATGCCCAGGGCACCCGAATCGACCACCTCCTTCATCTTCCGGAAATAGGGAGCGTACCGGAGCACGTGGCAGACCGCGACGATCCGTTCGTTCCCGTGTGCGGTGTCGAGTATCTCCGAGCATTCCCGCCAGCTCTGCGCGATCGGTTTCTCGAGGAGCAGGTGGTATCCCATTTCGAGCGCCGCCATCGCCGGCCCGTGATGGAGGTGGTCCGGGGTCGTGATGAAGACGGCGTCCGCGAATCTCGGGACTTTAAAAATATCCTCCCATGTCCTGAACCGGTACCCGTCCCCGATGCCGTACTGCGTGCTGAACCTGTCATTGCGCAGCTGTATCGGTTCGGCGACTCCGACCATCTTCAGTTCGTCCGGGTATTTTACGGAGTAGGACGCGTAGGTATTCCCGCGTGATCCCGCTCCTGCGACAATGGCGGTCATCGGGGAATCCGGCGGTTTGAACGAAGGGTTCGGGCTGATGATGATGGGCCGGGCCATGATCTCCGCCAGCGCGCCGGCGCTCACTGCGGTTCCCGTTACTGCCGCTCCGACGCTTTTCAACCAGTGACGGCGTGTCCATGCGTTGCTCATGGGGTTCTCCAGTATCTGTAGATTGGGGGGGTAAGGGTCAGAAGGATACTGTGAAATTTTATTTCCATAATCAAATTTGTCGTGAATTTCCCCAGTCGTGAATTTCCCCAGTCGTGAATTTTCCCTGCCCGGCCGGCTGCAGGATGGCGGCCGGCATCAATGCCGTGCTTTTCCCTCGATACTCCGGGCCGGGATCTCCAAAATCGCCCGGTGGACCCCGGATCTTCAGGCGGGAGCGCCGTAAACTTCCACAGAAACTGAGATGCCCACTGCCTGGACCCGGATTATGGGGAGTCCCCGTCCGGAGGCATCCGGTTTCCTTAATTTTCCGCTTGCGGACATTCGGGGAATAATTTATATTGACCCCTGATGTAGTGTAAGCGGGGCCAGTCATCCGCGGAGTGTCCTGATCATGCAAACGGTATCGTTCTTCACCACCCACTTCGGGTCTGTGACTACAGGTCGCACCCCGCAACCATACCGCTTACAAAAATTTCCGACCGGCTAACACCGGTTTATTTTTTTCAGACGCAGATTCGGGCGCCGGCACGGCCCACGGGGCGAAGCGCAAATTTTTTCCGTTTCTTCATCCATCTATCAGGAGTATGTATGAATCGTTCTTTTTGGTTTGTGTTTACTGCGATGATTCTGCTGATCGCCGCCACCGCGTTTCCATCCGGGGCACTCACCGCCGGACCGATCACCGCGGCCGGTGTCACCACCGGTCCGTGTCCTCCCGCCCTCACACCGCACCCTTCGATCATCGGGAGCTTCACTCCCGATTCAAGCTGCCTGGAGCATGATGGCGCAGGGGGGGGAGGATCGAACCCCGACAAAGGGCGGTGCCTGTACACCTGCGAGCTGCAGTATTCGACATTCTGCACAGCGCTGAACGGCTCGAACACCTATACCTGGAATGTGACTGGGGGAATTATCACCGGCGGCGCCGGCACCAATTGCGTCACGGTGCTCTGGGGCCCGGCAGGGAGCGGAACGATCAGCGTCCTGGAGACAGCCAACGACAGCTGCAGCGGGACGGATTCCACCTGTGTCACGATCATCGCGTCTCCGGTCGCCTCGTTCACGTCGAATACCAACGTCTGCCTGAACAGTCCGGTCAGTTTCCTCAATACCTCCACCGGCGCGGTTTCCTATTCCTGGAATTTCGGCGATAACACGACCTCGAACCTTTTCAGCCCCGCACATTCGTACAATACCCCGGGTACCTACACGGTCACTCTCGTCGCGTTCAACCAGTGCGGGTGTTCGGATTCAGCCACGGCGGTAATCACCGTCGGCTCCGACCCGGGACCGGTGATCGAGTGCCCGGCCACGGTCTGCGCGTACGCCGAGGAATGCTACTCGACGCCGAGCGGCTGTCCCAACGCGGTGTACAACTGGATCGTCACCGGCGGGACGCCGATCGGTCCGACGAACACCCCCAGCCTCTGCGTGCAATGGGGCGCGGGCCCGGTGGGGACGGTGTCGCTCGTCATTACGGGGTGCGGCAACCTCTGCCCCGATACGACCACCGCGATCATACCGATCGTCAGCCCGACGGCGAACATTGCCGGACCTTCACCGGTCTGCCTCGGGGCGATCGGGACATACACTCTGCCGACCTGGCCCGGGACATATTACAACTGGACCCTCTCCGGCGGCGGGACCATCATTGCGGGGCTGAACACACAGGCCCTCACCATCCAGTGGGGCTTCATTCCGGGCAACTACGTCCTCTACTGTTACTGGAACGACACCACGCTCGGCTGCTCGGGGAACGACTCTATCATAATTAAAGTCCGTGATGAATTTTTCATGACCGGCCCCACCGGCCCGTTCTGCCTCGGGGACAGTTCGGTGTACGTCGCGAACAGTGCCGCGAACTGGACGGTCACCGGCGGCAACGCCTTCACCGGCAACGGGACGAACGTCATCACGGTGTACTGGTCCACGCCCGGGACGCACACCGTCACGGCGAGTTCCCTCACGCCGGGGCAGTTCTGCAACCCCGTCGACAGCACGACGGCTGTGGTTATCTCGGTACCGACGGCGACCTCGATCACCGGCCCGGCCGCCGCGTGCGCGGGCACGCCGTACCAGTACACCGCCTCGCCCTCCGGGGCCGGATACACGTTTCTCTGGAGCGTGACCGGAGGGGGGACCATCATCGGATCCCCCACGGCGAACCCTGTGACCGTCCAGTGGAGCGGCCCGGGAACCATTTCGGTCCAGCAGATCCAGATCAGCCCTCCGTCGTGCCCCTCGGCGCCTATATCGATGGGCGTGACGCTCTTCTCCGTCGGGGCCATCACCGGTCCCGACACCGTATGCATGGACCAGACGACGATCTTCTCAGCGGGCGCGCCGAATCCCTTCATCGATTACCAGTGGTCGATCGAGGACGGCTTCGGCAACCCGTCGTCGGCCGGCAGCATCGTGACCGGGCAGGGGACCAACCAGATCACCGTCCAGTGGAACGGCCCCGGCGGGAACGCGGTTGTCGTGCTGAAGGTCTGCAGTACAACGCTGACCCACCCGGTGAACATCCAGCCGAAACCCACGCCCACTATTATTGTAAGCGGCACGGTATGCGCGGGCGGCGGCGGTTCGGCAGTGCTTTCGCTCGGCGGCAGCTACAGTTCGTATCTCTGGTCGAACGGCGGCACCAACGCCACCACCCTCATCAGCGCCAGCGGCCCGTATAGCGTCACGGTGACGAACGCGAACGGCTGTATCGGCACCGCGACCATCAACGTGCCCGCGGCCCCGGCGCCGGTGGCGAGCATCTCGACGCCCGATACCATCAACTACTGCCTGCCGGCCACCATCAACACGACACTGTACGCGCTGGTGGGCACCGGCTATACCTACACCTGGTACCCGGGGGCGATCCTCGGCGGATCGACCTACACGGTCCCGGGAACGGGGACCTACTATGTCATCGTCACGGACGCGAACGGTTGCAGCGCCACGTCCAACACAATCACCGTGACAGCGCAGAATTGTTCCGGCAGCGGCGGATGCGTAGCGCAGGCATATACGCTGGCCATTGCGGACACGGTCCAGACTCCGAACTGCAACATCATTAATTTTGGCGCGATTACGTCGAACGTGACCAACCTGTCGTGGAGCTTCGGGGACGGCGGCACAGACGGTAACGTCGCCAACACGTCGCACACCTGGACATCGGCGGGCTATTATACTGTCACCCTCTGCGGCGACGTCCCCGACACGGGGTCCGGCATCTGCTCGGTCTGCACGACGCTGGTGGTGGCCATCCCCGTGGCGGCCGACTTCGACACGCTCGTGGCCTGCGATTCGGTGACGTTCACCGAACTGGCGACCAATCTTCCGGCGAACACGATTACATCGTACAGCTGGAGCTTCCCCGGAGGTTTGCCGTCCTCGTCGGCGAACCAGGTCCCGCCGACGGTGTACTACGCGACGCCGGGCGTGCATTCGGTGACCCTGACCGTCTCGGACGGTTCCTGCCAAGCCTCCATCACAAAGACGGTCACCACCAATCCGCCCCCTTCCGGGACCTTCACACTGCCGCCGACCGTATGCGCGGGGGTCAACATCCCGATCAACGGCGTGGGCGCGGGCAT
>DATEDB010000075.1:0-2235 GCA_035286625.1 Bacteroidota bacterium | reverse complement strand
GAGAGGCGTCGTTGAGTTGAATTCCAACGTTTTGTTTCGCAGCCGAGAGCGAGTTCAGCGTGTTTTTATCGAGCTCGACGCGCTGCCGGTACTCCCGCATCTGCTCGTTCGCCTCCATGGCGCGCTGGATCGGCGACACGGCGGACCGTTGCTGTGCGTCCCCGGCTCCGGAGGCGGGGACCGTGGCCCCGGATGCGAGGATGAGGGTGATGATCGCCGCGCCCCCGACGAATGACGGGGAAGCGCGTTTGAGGTGCAGTAAGGTGGTTTCAAGTGTCATATCCTGTCCCCTCCTACGGTGAGAAAAGTCGGAGCGTGGATCTTGCACAATGATGATTCGCTTCCCGGGATACTAAAAGGTAGGTCATCCCGTACGGAATGTCAAGTGTTTATGAAAACACCTCGCGGGTGTGCTCAGAAAACTGTAACGCCGGTGTTATTTTCCGCAGATTTCGACGAGGGCTTTGCGCGCCGGTTCAGAGCCCAGAATGGACGCCCGACGGAGGTCATCGCACGCGTCAGGATCGTGCCCAGCCAGGTGAAGGGCGATCCCGCGGCCGTACAGGGCGTCGCGGTCCGCCGGGTTCGTCCTGAGGACGGTCGAGTACGCCTCCACGGCGTCCTCGTAACGGCCCATCGCCGAAAGCACATTCCCTCTGTTAAAATAGAGACTGACGTCGGAGGGCCTGAGGGCGATGGCCGTCGTGTAATCCGCCAGCGCCTGGGGGTAGCGGCCGGCAGACACGAACGTCAACGCCCTGCGCATAAGGACCACGAAGTCGTCTGGCTGGCTGTCGAGCACCCGCGTATAATCGGCTGCCGCAAGGTCGTACTCGGAGATTGAAGCGTACAGGTTGGCCCTCCAGTGAAAAACGAGTGGTTCATCCGGATATTTCTCCACCGCGTCGTTGAAATCAGCCAGTGCCCGTTGCCTGTCTCCGAGCCGGAAAAGGGAAATCCCCCTGTTGAAGCGGACGTAGGGATAGTCGGGAAAGATCGACAGGGTCGTGTCGTAGTCTGCGATGGCCCCCGGGTAGTCACCGAGGGTGTATCTGGCGTAACCCCTGTTAAAATACGCTTTGGGGTGACCTGGAGATTCCTTCACAACCCGGTCCCACATTGTCACCCCGTCGTGCCAGATTCCCCCCAGGGAAAAGGTCATTGCCGCGAGGGCCAGGACGTAGATTCCCCCCGTCACGCCGGCGAAGACCCTCGCGGCCGGATGTTTCACTGCCAGGGTATCGGCCGCCCGTTCCATCCGGCGTACGATGATGAGCAGGATGCCGATCGAGGGAAGATAGGCGTACCTGTCCGCCATCATCGCGTTGCCCACCTGCAGCAGCTGGAGCACCGGCAGGACGGTCACCGTGAAGAAAGCCACACCGAAAAAGACCACGGGCGATTTTTTTCTGTATGCGAAGGCGGCAACGGGGATCCCTGCGGCGAGAATGAGCAGCCCCCAGGCATGGCCGGGCACCTCCTGCGGGTAGGGATAATATGGCGACAGGCCGTACGGCACGAGGAGTTTCATGATGTACGTCACGAATCCCGTGGACGCATAGAGCATTTTTTCAACGGGGGTATCCACGGGCACATCGACGATGGCACCCGCGGCGGATTGCGCGTGGATGGCCAGTGCGCCGAAAAGGAGAGAAATTCCGAAAAGGGGTATGATGCGTCCCAGGCGCTTACCGGTGATCGTTCCTTCACAATAGTATTCCACCAGGAGGAGCGTCACCGGCAGCGTGACCGCCAGGCCTTTGGAGAGCGCAGAGAATACGAATAGGGGAACTGTCGTCAATATGAAAATTTTCACCTCTCCCGTCTCCCGGGAACGCAGATAACCCAGTACCGCGCCGGTATAAAAAAGCGTATAGAGCAGGTCTTTCTGGTCGGCCAGCCAGGCGACCGGTTCGAGGTGAACGGGGTGGACGCCGAACATGAGCGACACGCCGAATGCCGTCAGCGGCGATCCGGTGAGCCGCCTGATCAGCTGAAAGATGATGAAGACGATGCCGAGATGGAGCAGGAGGCTCACCAGGTGATACCCGAACGGCGACGCGCCGAACAGGGAGTACTCCAGCGCGTAGCACAGCAGCGTCAGGGGATGGTAATTCCCGGCGAATTCCCGTGTCGTGAAGATCGCCGCGATGTTTCCCGGGGAAAGACTCCGGATGAGCGGGTTATCGAGGATGTACTGCGGATCGTCCCAGGTGGTGAAGCCGTTCGTGAGAG
>DATEDB010000074.1:0-7614 GCA_035286625.1 Bacteroidota bacterium | reverse complement strand
TCGGTCAAAATCCCTTTACATTACCCCACTTCCTGAAAATTCATTTCACGCTGAAATCATGGCCACAGAGGAACTGACAGAGCGGATGACCCCGGATTTCGAGATCACCGACAGCATGAAACTGGTCGCGGAAACCGCACGGAATTTCGCCGAAAAGGAGATCCGCCCGACCGTCATGAAATACGACAACTCGATGGAATTCCCCGCCGACATCGTCAGGAAACTGGGCGGGCTCGGCTTCATGGGCGTCATCTTCCCCGTGGAGTACGAGGGCGCGGGCCTGGGGTACCTCGAGTACGTGAGCGTCCTCGAGGAGATTTCGAAGGTGGACCCGTCGATAGGGCTGACCGTCGCGGCGCACAACAGCCTCTGTTCGAACCATATCTATACCTTCGGCAGCGACGCGCAGAAGAAGAAGTACCTGCCGGATCTGACCACCGCGCGCAAGATCGGCGCCTGGGCGCTCACCGAGCCCTCCTCCGGCAGCGACGCAGGCGGCATGCTCACAACGGCCGTCAGGGACGGCAGGCACTACGTCCTGAACGGCAGCAAGAATTTCATCACCCACGGGTCGGTCGGGCAGGTCACCGTGGTCATGGCCATCACTGACCGCTCGAAAAAGAAAAAGGGCGTCTCGGCCTTCATCGTTGAAAATGACACGCCCGGGTTCAGTGTCAGCAAGAAGGAGGACAAGCTCGGCATGCGCTGCTGCGACACCTCGGCGCTGGCGTTCGCCGACTGCCGTGTCCCGGCTGAAAACCTGATGGGGGCCGAGGGCGACGGCTTCCCGCAGGCGCTGACGGTACTGGACGGCGGCCGGATCAGCATCGCCGCCCTTTCCATCGGCATCGCGCAGGGCGCGCTCGATGCGAGCCTGCGGTACGCCAGGGAACGGAAACAGTTCGGCAAGGCGATCGGCGAGTTCCAGGCCATCCAGTGGAAACTCTCCACGATGGCCACCGAGATCGAGGCGGCCCGGCTGCTGACCTACCGCGCGGCCGCGGCCAAGAACGACGGGGCCGACGTCACGCTCCACTCGGCGATGGCCAAGTACTACGCCAGCGAGGTCGCGGTGATGGCCACCAACGAGGCGGTCCAGATCCACGGAGGCTACGGCTTCACAAAGGATTTCCCCGTCGAAAAACTCTACCGGGACGTCAAACTCGTCACCATCGGCGAAGGCACCACCGAGATCCAGAAGGTCGTCATCGCACGGGAACTGTTGAAAACGCTCTGAGCCGGCTTCTGAATTATGGCAAAACGCGGCGGCACCCTCGCCAAAGACCTGCAGTACAATAAGTACGAGGACCATCTCAAGAACCTTCTCAGGGTGCTGAACGTCCGTTCGGACACCGTCAAAATGGGGGGCGGCGAGTCGTCCATCGCCACACAGCACGCCCGCGGCAAGATGACCGCCCGGGAGCGCATTACGAGATTGATCGACCAGGATTCGTACTTTCTGGAAATCGGGCTGTTCACCGCCTGGGAGATGTACGAGGAGCACGGCGGGGCCCCGTCGGCCGGCACCGTCTTCGGCATCGGCAGGATCCACGGGCGCGACGTGGTCATCGTGGCCAACGACGCGACCGTGAAGGCGGGCGCCTGGTTCCCCCTCACCGCCAAGAAGAACCTCCGCGCGCAGGAAATTTCAATAGAAAACCGGCTGCCGATCGTGTACCTGGTGGACTCCGCGGGCGTCTTCCTTCCGATGCAGAGCGAAATCTTCCCGGACAGGGAGCACTTCGGCAGGATCTTCCGCAACAACGCCGTCATGTCGTCGATGGGCATCCCGCAGATCGCCGCGATCATGGGGCCGTGCGTAGCCGGCGGCGCCTACCTCCCGATCATGAGCGATGAGGCCCTGATCGTCGAAAAGACCGGGAGCCTGTACCTGGCCGGGCCGTACCTGGTCAGGGCCGCCATCGGGGAGGAGGCCGACACCGAGGACCTGGGAGGCGCCGACATGCACTGCGAGATCAGCGGCGTCACCGACTACAAGATGGCCAACGACGAGGAGTGCCTGGGCACCATCCGCGCCCTGGTGGGCAAGCTGGGCGAGGCCCCGAAATCCCCCTTCGATCGTGTCGCGCCGAAGGACCCCCTCCACCCGGCCGAAGAACTCTACGGGATCATCCCGGACGACCACACACGCCCCTACGACACGCGGCAGGTGCTGGACCGGATCGTGGACGCCGGCGAAATTGAAGAATACAAGGCGGGATACGGAAAGACCGTCATCACCGCCTACGCCCGCGTGGACGGCTGGGCGGTGGGGATCGTGGCCAACCAGCGCTCGGTCGTGAAGACCAAAAAAGGCGAGATGCAGGTGGGCGGCGTCATCTACAGCGAAAGCGCCGACAAGGGGGCCCGTTTCATCATGAACTGCAACCAGAAGAAAATTCCGCTGGTGTTTTTGCAGGACGTGACCGGGTTCATGGTGGGGACGCGCGCCGAGCAGGGGGGGATCATCAAGGACGGCGCCAAGATGGTGAACGCGGTGGCCAACAGCGTGGTCCCGAAGTTCACCTTTATCATCGGCAACAGTTTCGGCGCGGGCAATTACGCCATGTGCGGAAAGGCCTACGACCCGAGGCTCATCTTCGCCTGGCCCACCGCCAACATCGCGGTCATGGGGGGCAAGCAGGCGAGTGAAACGCTCCTGAGCATCCATCTCAGCCAGTCGGAAAAAAAGGGAAAAACGGTATCTCCCGAGGAAAAAGCCAAACTCCTCAGGAAGATCGCCGACCGCTACGAACACGAGCTCGATCCCTATTACGCCGCCGCACGGCTCTGGGTGGACGGCATCGTCGACCCGGTCGACACACGCCAGATCATCTCCCGGGGGATCGAAATGGCCTCCAACAACCCCGCCGTGCCCCCCTTCAATCCGGGAGTCCTGCAGGTCTGATGGGTCTGCGGACCACCATAGCCCCGCGTGGCGCGCTGCTCTGGTGTGTCCCTCTGTGCGTGCTCTCAGGCGTCCTGTCGTCCGGTCTGCGCGATGAGGCCGCGGCGCAGAATCTGACCGGCCCGGACGCCGGCGTGTCATTCCGCGCGCCCGGCGACAGCCCCGGTACGTCCCCCGAACAGGACGACCTCCCCTGGTATTTACGGTTCGAGGACCCCGGCCCGCTGGAAGCGCTGCTCACGTGGTACCCGCCGCTGTTCATTCGGAACGGCATCGACCTCAAGGACTTCATCCGCAGTGAAACTTTCAGCGCGATACGGCGGCGCGAAGGGGACCCGAAGGCGGCCGACGCGATTTTCGTGAGGGCGATGACCCTCACGCACAATAATACCTCGGTAGCCCTGCTCCTGGCCACCGTCGCCACGTTCGATCATTACGTGGTGGGCGTGAAGATCCCTCTCCTGAATTTCTTTTTTCCGCTGTCCAATGAATCGCGCGAGGATTTCGCCGCCAGGATACGCAACCTCCCCGCGCGCCTCTACGCCGATTCTCCCCGCGGGGGGCACGGCGACAGGGACAAGCTCCAGCACTTCTTCGGGTCGGCCTGCATCGCGTACACCTTCGAGTCGCAGGGGGCGGCCGGCAGGATGGGGGACTTCATCGAGGTCGGCGAGGACGCCGCGATCGTGGACGGCGTGCTCGACAGCCGCGACGAGCGGGCAAACTGGAACGGGAGCCAGTTCGGGACCGCACTGCTCGCCAACAACAAACGGTATCCGTCGGATTTCTTCCGGGCCCCGGTCGCGGTGCACCTCGAATCCCGCGCCGATGGACCCGACAACACGGGATGCCGCTGATGCCCAGAATTCTGATCGTCGACGATGAAAAAAGCATCCGGGAATCGATCCGGATGATCCTCGACGCCGAGGGGTACGCGAGCGTGTTCGCCGAAAACGGGCAGGAGGGCATCGACGCGTTCCGCACGGGCGGGATCGACGCGGTCCTGCTGGACATCAAGATGCCCCCCGGCAAGGACGGGCTCGAGGTACTGGGAGAGATGCACCGGCTGGACCCCGCGGTCCCCGTGGTGATGATCTCGGGGCACGGGACGTTCGACACCGCCGTCGAGGCGACGCGGATGGGGGCGTTCGATTACCTCCCGAAGCCGCTCGACCGGGACAAGATGCTCGTCGTGGTGCGCAACGCCGTCGAAAGCGTGCGCCTGCGCTCCGAACTCGAGGGGCTGCGGCCGCGGTACCGCATTCTGGGGGACAGCCCGAAGCTCAGGGACGTCCTGGCGGTCGTCCGGCAGGTGGCCACCACCGATACGAGGATCCTCATCACCGGCGAAAGCGGGACCGGCAAGGAACTGATCGCGAGGGAAATCCACCGGCTCAGCAAGCGGTCGGGAGGACCCTTCGTGGAGGTGAACTGCGCGGCCATCCCTGCGGAGCTCATTGAATCCGAGCTCTTCGGGCACGAGAAGGGGTCGTTCACAGGGGCGACCGCGCTGAGGATAGGCAAGTTCGAGCAGGCGGACACCGGGACGGTGTTCCTGGACGAAATCGGCGACATGAGCCCGCAGGCCCAGGCCAAGGTCCTGCGCGCGCTCGAGGAGTACAACATCGAACGGGTCGGCGGGAGCAAACAGATCCCGGTGGACGTCAGGGTGGTGGCCGCGACCAACAAAGACCTTCCGGCGGCGATCACGGGGGGGCGCTTCCGGGAAGACCTCTACCACCGGTTGAACGTCATACCGATCCATATCCCCCCCCTGCGCGAAAGAAGGGAGGACGTGCCGGTATTGGTCGCGGCGTTCATCACTGAAATATGCGAAAAGAACGGGTTCGCGCAGAAGGCTGTCGCCCCCGGCGTCGTCGCCGAACTCGCGGGGATGAATTGGAGCGGGAACGTGCGCGAGCTGCGCAACTATGTCGAACGGCTGGTGATCCTCACGCCCGGCAGGGAGATCCTGAGCGTCGGAAGTGGGCCGCCCCCGCCGTCCGCGGCCGCAGGAATGGAAGACATGGTCGCCGGATCGGAGACCCTCCAGGAATTCAAGGACCGCTCGGAGGCGGCGTTTATCGCTCACCAGCTGGAGAAACACGGATGGAACGTGTCGAGGACGGCGGAGGCGCTCGGGATGGAGCGCAGCCACCTCTACACCAAGATCAAGAAGTTCGGGCTGGAGCGGAAGAAGGAAGATTCCTGACCGCGCCCCCGGCGCCGCGGCATCAGTGCGACCGCGCCCCCGGCGCCGCGGCCTTAGCATGGCCGCGCGCGGGCAGCGCCTGGATGCCCCCGGTTCAGGTCGCCGGTTGAAGCTGCTTTTTTCTCTGCCGGACGATTTCGTACATAAGGAGCGCGCCCGCGACGCTCGCGTTCAGGGACCCCACCTTTCCGTAGATCGGGATGCTCACCAGGAAGTCGCATTTTTCCCGCACCAGCTGTCTGATCCCCTTCCCCTCGTTCCCCACCACCAGCGCCACCGGCATGTCGTAGTCCATCTCGGTGTACTGCTTGTCGGCGCCGGCGTCGGCGCCCACCATCCAGAGGCCCTTCTGCTTTAATTCGTCGAGTGTGCCGGCGATGTTCACCACCTTGGCCACCGGCATGTGCTCGCTCGCCCCGGCGGAGGTCTTGGCCACCGTCTGGTTGACGCTCGCGGCATGGTGCTTCGGTATGATGACGCCGTGGAAGCCGGCGCATTCGGCGGTGCGGATCAGGGCGCCCAGGTTCTGCGGGTCCTCGATTTCGTCCAATACGAGAATCGAGGCCGGCTCGCCCTTCCCGCTGGCGACGGCGAGGATATCCTCCACCTCGACGTACTCCTTGGTGCCCACGACGGCCACCACGCCCTGCGTTGTGGTGTCGCTCACCAGTTCGCGGAACTTGCCCTTGCTCACTTCCACGAAGGGCACCCGGCGGCGTTTGGCCAGTCCCTTGATTTTTTCAATGGCGTTGCCCTTGATGCCCGCCAGGACCACCACTTTTTCGATAATGGTCTCCGCCCGGAGGGCCTCCATCACCGGGTTGCGTCCGGCGATGAGACTGGTGGACGGCTTGCGGTCGTGGACCACGCGCAGCGGGGAGGGCCGCGCGTGTGTGTCTGCCGGTTGTTGGTTGGGGTTGTCGTCGATCATGAGGGTACCCGTATCAGGTTTCGGTGTGATGCAATTGGTGAAGGGTTAACCGCCGCCGGTGCCGCCGCGGCGTTTCAGAAAATATTTTTCGATGAGTCGCCCGGTGAAGAAAATGACGACACCGCCGAAAAACGTGTAATACTCGAAAGAGATGTTGCCGAAGATGCCCTGCACCAGGCCGATGGCCAGCGCGGCGATCCCGACGGCCTGGAGCATCTTTGCCAGGATGATCATGTCGGGCTCGTAATCATGTGTACGCTGCCGGGCGGATTTTGATTCAACCGGTACGATCCCGGCCGAGCCTGGAAATCAGCGCGTCGCGGTCCAGGCAGTGGCGGCACACCTCAATGTCGTCAACCAGCACGACGGGAATATCGTTCCCGTATTTCGCCATTTTTTCAGGATCTTCCTCGAGATAGGTTAAACGCACCATGAACGGGTGGGTGGTTTTCAGCACATCGAGTTCCCCGAGCAGAAGGTCGCAGAGGTGACACCCTTGTTTTGTAATGACTTCAATCGTTATCAAGGCGTTTTCACGGCGAGTCGGGATTGTGCACGTCAGTACCGTAAAGCATGATATAGCCGATCACGCCCCCCGCGATCATCACAACTGAAATCAGCTGGGCCTCAGAGAGGCCCCCTAAGAGCCTCGGATTGAGCCTGATGAATTCCACGCCAAACCGCGCAGCGCCTGCCAGGATAAGATAGATCATGAAAAGCGCGCCTGCCGGGCGGGGAGTTCTCCTCATTCGCAAGAGAATACCGAACCCGAGCATGCCAAGCAGGAATTCATATATCGGGGCGGGATGCACCGGGATATCGTTCGGCACGATGCCGTCGGTGCCGTACTTCGCCACGATGTCGGGGAACCCCCGGAAGGCGAGCGAGGGGGGGTACGTTCCGTTGGAATACACGGCCGACCAGGGGAGGTCGGTCGGGGTGCCGTAGTCGCCGTCGCCGGCCAGGTGGCAGCCGATGCGCGCGATGCCGTAGCCGATCATCAGGGCGGGCGCCGCAGCGTCACAAATCTCCAGGAACCCGACTTTTTTCTTCCGCGCGTAGATCCAGACCGCCACTGTCGCCAGGAAAAAACCGCCGTACCAGGTGAGGCCGCCGGGAGAGTAGAGGATCGAGGGTGTGGCGAGAAACGTCGGCCAGTTTTCCACCACGTAGAGCAGTTTCGAGCCGATCACGCCGAATACGATCGCCAGCAGCGTGATGTTGTTCCCGTGCGAGAAGTCCATCCCCCTGCGCTTAATCTCGCGGCCGAGCACCGTGCTGGCCACGATGAACCCGATGCCGAGCATCAGCCCGTAGGAGTAGACGGTGAGGGGGCCTATTTTAAACAGTTCGGGATACATGAAGTTACGGTTCGGATGGGATGGGATTTCGGCCTGCAGGTCTTCTCACCAGTCCTCTTTCTTTCACCAGTCTTCTTTCCTGGTGACGATTTCGGAAAAACGTTTATTGGGCACGTTGAGTATTCTTACGGCGGCGGAACCGACCTCGACGGTGTAGGTGTCCGCCGCCTTCCCGTGTTTTGAGACGACGATCTCGTAGGGC
>DATEDB010000073.1:0-6899 GCA_035286625.1 Bacteroidota bacterium | reverse complement strand
AAGACCCAGGGCCGTTTTCGTATGATGAGAAACAGTCATTCTTTGGAACAGGGCTGGTCATAATCGCCTAACCGAAGAAATCCTCGATTACAGTTTCCATTCGATAGTTCTTTTGGAACGCTCTACAGAAATCCTCTTGATGGAATTGGAACCACCTCATCAGTTTAACATCGGAGACACTACCAATAATAGTTGCATTTTGTGAACTATATTATAAATTGCCTGAAGGGGAGACATGCCGTTTTATCGAAGGAGGAATCATTCCTCACCAATCATGTGCACACATCACATCAATCAGCTTGAGAGTCCAAAGGTATATAAAAAATATATCGTCAAATATAGTGCAAGCCCCCAGATTGGGAAAAATAATGACAACGATTGGCAAGGGTTATCGGAGATATTTTCTTGCCTTATTCATATGTGTATTTATGATCGGCTGCGAAGATTCAACTGATCCATCTATCAGTCCTCAGCAACCAACAATTTTAGGAACATGGAATTGGATTGAGAGTGTGGGTGGTGGGACGATTAACACTCCCGATTCAATGGGTTTTACAGTTCAGTATTCTTTTTCGCCAGATAGTATCTTCACGTATTACCAAGACTATGTTGTTGGTGGATCATCCGCTTATTTTGTTAAAAAAGATTTAGCCATCGGCTTTAGTGATTCTATTGATGTGGTCTCATTAGAAACGATAAGAGGGTCCTGGTTACCTCAATGGGGGGCTGAATACATTGGGAGAGATACTTTAGTGCTAACCACTCTTGGTATTCATTACGTTCGATCGAGATATCATCGAATAATGTAATAACAATCGTTACAAACCCCACTGTTCTTAATATATTAATCGCCTACCATTTCACTCACTTGCCCCAAGGATTATGGCATGGAGACGCGAATAGTTCTGGGTCAGCTCAAATTTTGGTTCACTCCTTTTCTAATCGGCGGATTGTTCGTTTTGACGGACCAAGCTGTCGCCGATATCTGTGTATCGACAGGTGCGGGAAGACCAGTCCTCTCCGGAACACCCGTAATCATCAGTTCAACAAATTTCCGAGTTCATTACACCCTTTCCGGGTCAGACGTCACTACTTTAGCCCAAGTTCGACAGTTGTGGACAAAAAATGTTGATTCTGTTTCAATAGCGCAGAAAGGAATAAAAAGTCGGCACTACATTTTGAGTTTCATCTCGAGTGTCTCAGGTGGTCTGAGATTGAGTTTTTGTAACAAGATAGCCGGGGGCTGATCGGGCTTGGAAACACACCGGAGCCTGATCTCAGCGCCCGTGCGAGCCATGAGAACGACGTCGACCAGGGTGAGATTCTTGATCTCTTCAAGAATCGTTCTTGGTTCGTTGCCGAGACCGGCGTGCTTTGCCATCTGCCCAAGACATTTCCACATCACATAGGCAAGGAAGCAAACCAGGATGTGGGCCTTGACGCGATCTTCCCTCTGGTGCCAGATAGGACGAAGGCCTAAATCTTGTTTGTGGATGCGGAATGCTGTTTCGGCTTCTGTCAATTGGATGTACGCTTTCCATAAGTCCTCCGGCGTCCAGTCCTTGATGTTTGTTCGCAGGAGATAGCATCCCTCACTCAGTCGTGCCCAGTCGCTATAGGTGTTGTGAATCGCCCAGGTGAGATCGATCTTGCCTGTATCGTCACGTTCTTTGACGTTGACATCGAAAA
The DNA here is from genome assembly GCA_035286625.1 of Bacteroidota bacterium. GTDB lineage: Bacteria > Bacteroidota > Ignavibacteria > UBA10030 > SZUA-254 > SZUA-254. Next base: position 5,210 of record DATEDB010000073.1, on the reverse strand, counting down.
GTGGAGAAGCTCGGTTGTAGCGTTCGAGCAAACGGCCAATGCGACGTCCCACAACTTCCAGGTTTTTTACGCGACCTGAATCACAACTCTTCTTCACCTTTTGAAGGCCTTTTTCAAGTCGCTCACAGAACCGGTTGTGGATCGCCTGCTCTTTCTCCCGTCGAGCAGCGCTGCGGCAGAGGATGAAGACCTCTTCGTCTCCATCAGGTGAAGGGCAGAGCTTGACCTCCAGCCCTTCATGAACCTGTTTCCACTCCTCATGGAGAAGCTGCTGCTCGAACTTCTTCAGTTTACTCTTTGGGGTGCCGATGATGTAGCGCCGCTTTTCCTCCCCGAGCAACTCAAGGTTCTCAGGACTGGCCATGCCGCGGTCCATGATCCACACACGATCGGCTTTACCATAGAGCGATTCCATCTTTTCTATGACCGTTTCCACGGTTGTCGAGTCGTGCCGATTCCCTTCAAACACCTCATAGCCAAGAGGAATCCCCTCTTTGGTAACGACAAGACCAATGCAGACCTGTTTGCAATCTGGGCGACTATCCCGCGAATATCCTTGCTGTGCCTGTGGGTTATTTGAGACTTCGCCTTCGAAATACGTGGAGGTGATGTCGTAGAGGAGGATGTCGAAGTTGATATGAAAAAGTTCCCCCAGCCGTTCTTTCAAGTGCTTCTGGAGATCATCTTTGTGAACCAAGAGCTTGTCCAGCGCACGGTAGAGACGGTTATCATAGATGTCTTCCTCCGGTACACCCAGAAGGTCTGGCATGGCACTCTTGCGGTAAAACTGTTCCGCAATGTGAAGTTCACTTGAGGGTTCACAAAAACGGGAAATGATAAGGACGTTTGCCAATGTTGCCCAGGGGATTTTCGGATGGATCTCTGGCATGACGCTCTGGAAAAGGTCGCTGAGACCGAGCTTTTTGATCAGTTCCAGAGCAAGCCACACGTCACCAAATCGACGGCTCCGTTCCGTTCGAACTTTGCGGACGTTGACTTCTACCCATTCAGATTTCGCTTCATCGAAAAGTGACTCTTGGACTGATCGGCCTCCTTCGACTGCGTGATGGATACCGACCCGGCCAGCTTCATCCATGTCACCAAGGTATGACACAATACGCTGCCGAGGCCCTCGCTCTGTCCGTACTGATTCGACGAGCGCCCAGGAATAATAAGCTTTACCATCTTTCTTTCGACACTTGCGGCGCAGAAACATGATGCGTAATATACGACATCAACAGGCGACTCCGCAAGAGGATAGGTGAGGCACTACATCAACTTTTAGATCATAAACGCGCAATGCAATTCCGAAGCGCAACAATATCATTAAAAATATTTTTCAACTGTCGAACTTGGGCTAGAGCACGTACCGGCTCAGGTCCCTGTCCCTGACGATCGAGCTGAGTTTCCGCTCCACCAGTTCCTTCGTCACCACGATCGTCTCGCCCGTGTGACGTTCCGGTGTTTCGAAGAGGAGTTCCTCCAGAAGCGTGGTGATGATGGTGTGCAACCGGCGCGCGCCGATGTTCTCCACCTGTTCGTTGACCAGCGCGGCCGTCCTGGCCACTTCCCGTATCCCCCCTTCCGTGAATTCGAGCGTGACCCCTTCGGTCGCCAGCAGTGCGACATATTGTTTGATCAGCGCGTTCCGGGGGACGGTGAGAATTTTGACGAAGTCCTCCTCGGTGAGGCTCCCGAGTTCCACGCGGATGGGAAACCGGCCCTGCAGTTCGGGGATGAGATCGGACGGCTTCGAGAGGCTGAAGGCGCCGGATGCAATGAAGAGAACGTGGTCGGTCCTGACCATGCCGTATTTCGTGAGCACCGTCGTGCCCTCGACGATCGGCAGGAGGTCCCGCTGAACCCCCTCGCGCGAGACATCCGGCCCGCCCTGCCTCCCTCTGTCGCCCGCCACCTTGTCGATTTCGTCGAGGAAAACAATCCCGCTCTCCTGGACCCGCGCCACGGCCTCCCTCACCGCCGCCTCGGTATCGATCAGTTTCTGGATTTCTTCCTGCATCAGGAGCCCGCCGGCCTCCGAGACGGTCATCTTCCTTTTCCTGGATTTTTTCGGCAGGATGTTCCCGAACATCTCCTGGAGGTTCACGCCCATCTCCTCCATGTTCACCGGGCCGAGCACCTGCATGGCCGGCACCTGGGGGGAGGATATGTCGACCTCGATGATCCGCTCGTTGAGCTGTCCTGCCCGGAGTTTCTCACGGAATTTCTCCCGGGTGGAGGAATGGTCCTCGGCGACGCGGCCGTCGGCGGGTGGCCCTGCGGCGGCCGATCTCGGCCGCGCCGGTGGAACCAGTAAATCCAGGATTCTCTCCTCCATCTGCGCCGACGCCTTCCCCCTCACTTCCACCGCGTTTTCGGCCTTGACCATGTTCACGGCGAATTCCGTCAGGTCGCGGATGATGGACTCCACGTCCCGGCCGATATATCCGACCTCGGTATACTTGGTCGCCTCGACCTTGATGAACGGCGCGTTCACGAGGCGCGCGAGCCTGCGGGCGATTTCCGTCTTGCCCACTCCCGTCGGGCCGATCATGATGATGTTGTTGGGCATGATCTCCTGCCGGAGCGGTTCCGGCGTCTGCTGACGCCGCCACCTGTTCCGTATCGCGATCGCGACGGATTTTTTCGCCGCGTCCTGTCCGATCACGTAACGATCGAGTTCCCGGACGATCTCCCTCGGGGTCATCTCCTTCCACGGCGCCGCCGCCGACGGCAAAGCGTCCGGTACGGCCCGGGCGCCGGGGCTGTTCGTGAGTCCGGCCGGGATCAACCGAGTTCCTCGATGGTGATGTTGTGATTGGTGTAAATGCAGATTTCCGCCGCGGCTTCCAGAGCTTGACGGACGATGTCCGGCGCCGGAAGCGGTGTGTGCGCCCGGAGTATCCGGGCGGCGACGAGGGCGTAATTACCCCCGGAGCCGATCGCCACGATCCCGTCGTCGGGTTCCACGATTTCCCCGGTGCCCGAGATGATCAGCGCGTGTTCGGCGTCGAGGACGGCGAGCAGCGCCTCCAGTTGCCTGAGATACTTGTCCGTCCTCCAGTGTTTGGCCAGTTCGACCGCCGACCGGAGGAGGTTCCCCCCGTAACGCTGCAACTGGTCCTCGAACCGTTCGAACAGCGTGAACGCGTCCGCGGCGGCGCCGGCAAACCCCGCCAGCACCTTGTCGTTATGGAGCCGCCTCACCTTCTTCGCGTGCTGTTTCATCACCGCCGCGCCGACCGTCACCTGGCCGTCGCTCCCGATGACGGTCCGTCCGTCGCGGGTGAGTCCGATGACCGTCGTGGAATGGATCGTTTCGAGCATTCTGGAAATCTCCGGATGGTTAAATTTTTCGGCGAAGCCTGGCCACGGGGATCCTCATGGCCTCGCGATACTTGGCGACGGTCCGCCGCGCGATGTTCAGCCCGTCGGCCTTGAGCATCCCGGCGATCCTGTCGTCGCTGAAGGGGCGGTGCGGGTCCTCACGGTCGATGATGGCGCGAATGGTCTTTTTCACTTCCTTGTTCGACACCTCCTCGCCGTCGTTCATGGTCAGCTTGTCGCTGAAAAAATACCGGAGTTCGAACACGCCGTGTTCGGTCTGAACATATTTACCGTTCACCACCCTGCTGATGGTCGAGATATCCATCCCGATGACGTCAGCAATGTCCCGGTAGATCAGGGGCCTGAGCGATTCGCCTGTATCGAAAAACTCCCTCTGTTTTTCCACGAGCGCCCGCATGACCTTCATCATCGTATCGCGGCGCTGGTTGATCGAGGCGACGAACCATTTCGCCGCCTCGAACCGCTTCCGTAAAAAATCCTTGACGCCGTTCATCGAGGCGCGCTTTTTCCCCTGGGAGAGCATCTCGCGGTACCGGCGGTTGATTCTCAACGGCGGGACATTCCGGTCGTTGAGCGTGATGATGAATTCGTCGTCCTGCCGTTCCACGGTGAAATCGGGTATGATGTAGTTTTGCTGGGGGGTGAGCTCCCCCTCCCCCGGTTTCGGGTTCAGTTTCCGGATGGCGTCGAGGACGTCGCGCAACTGGTCAAGTCCGAGACCAAGTTTTCGCGCGAGTTCCTCATAATGCTTCATGGTGAAATCCTCGAACAGGTCCCTCAGGATCCGGAGGGCGAGCTCCCGCACGGTTTCATCGCAGTCTGTCAGTTCCATCTGCACAAGGAGGCATTCCTGCAGTGACCGGGAACCGATCCCCGGGGGATCGAGACGCTGAATCCTCGCGAGGACCGCCTCGCCACGCCCCGGGGTCAGCGACAGGCGGCGGCTCAGATTGACGTCCTGGAGAATGAGCGACAGGTCGCGGCGGAGATATCCGTCTTCGTCGATGTTGCCAAGGATCTCCTCGGCGAGAATTTTTTCGTCGGGATCGAAATCCAGCAGGCCGATCTGGTCGAGCATCTTCTGGGTGAGAGTCTGTTCTGCCGGCTGCGGAAATTCCTCGCGTTCCTGCTGGTCGCGGGCGGAGGTCCCGGTCTTGTACCCCTCGAAGTCGTCGTTCATGAAATCCTCGAACGAAAACTCCCCCCCCTCCTGCTCGGCGGTCTGCGTCTCCGCCGGCGATTCCGATTCGGGCTGGTCGGTGGTCTCGGCAGTCTTTGATTCGGTCTGCTCCGCGGCGAGTTCCATTTCCGTCGCCTCCTCCAGCAGGGGGTTCTGCTCCAGTTCGGCCTTGATCCTCTGTTCGAGGGCGAGGATGGGCAGCTGAAGGAGCTGCAGGTACTGGACCTGCTGCGGAGTCAGCTTCTGCTGGAGGGTCTGTCTTTGCGATAGATGGAGCACGTGTCCCCGGTCAGTCTCTGTATGTCAAGCGTGCGGAGGCGGTCCGCTCCGTGCATTCTTCCTCTAATTTCCCGTACCAGGCGGCGCCGAACCTCCGCACGAGGGCTTCCTTCACGAAATCGTACAGGTTGCCGTCCGCGGCGTTTCCCCGTCGTCTGCCCGGATCGCATTCCCCGATCACTTCATAGCGGAGGGCGGGAGTGCTCCCCTCACTGAACCGCAGCGGGAACAGGTGGCAGGACACCGGTTTTCGCCAGGGGATATCGCCGGCAAGGTAACTCTTTTCAATCGCGCATTTCGCCACCCCCGATTCGCGAATCACAAAAACGCAGTCGCGGTCGCCGATGCAGGTGGTCGCATAACTGCCGGGGTAGCCGTCCAGCGGTCCGCGCTCCCGGATCAC
>DATEDB010000072.1:0-5017 GCA_035286625.1 Bacteroidota bacterium | reverse complement strand
CGCGATACCCCCGCCAGTCCCTGGATGAGCATGGGGAAGAAGATGAGGTTCATGCAGACGAAGGAGCCCCAGAAGTGGATCTTGCCGAGCCGTTCATTCATTTGCCTGCCGGTAATCTTGGGAAACCAGAAATAGATGCCGGCGAACAGCGCGAACAGGGTGCCCGGGGCCACGACATAATGGAAGTGGCCGATGACGTAATAGGTATCGTGCAGCGGAATGTCGGACGAGGAAAGCCCGAGGGGCAGTCCCGTCAGGCCGCCGATGCCGAACATCGGGAGGAATGCCAGGGCAAAAAGCATCGGCGTGTTGAACCGGATCGATCCGCCCCAGAGGCTCATCAGGAGCACCGACAGGATGACCACCGAGGGGATGGAAATGATCATTGTCGTCGTCTGGAAAAAAGAGCTGATGGCGGTGCCCATGCCGGTCAGAAACATGTGATGGGCCCATACGATGAACGACATAAACCCGAGGAAGATCACCGCGTAGACCAGCGATTTGTATCCCCAGAGAGGTTTGCGCGTATTGTTGGCGATGACTTCGGCGATGATGCCCATCGCCGGGAGAATCAGGACGTAGACCTCGGGATGCGCGAGGAACCAGAACAGGTGCTGCCATAAAAGCGGGCTTCCGCCACCGGTGTTGGGAAGGATTTCGCCGGAGACCACCAGACCGGTCGGGAGGAAAAAACTCGTCCCGGCGAGACGGTCCATCAATTGCAGAACGCCCGCCGCTTCGAGCGGGGGGAAGGCGAGCAGCAGGAGGAACGATGTGATGAACTGCGCCCACACAAAAAACGGAAGGCGCATGAACGTCAGCCCCTTCACCCGCAACTGGATGACGGTCACGATGAAATTGACCGAGCCGAGCAGCGAGGAGGTGATCAGGAAGACCATCCCGAAGAGCCACATCGTCTGTCCGGTGGTGGCGATGTCCGAGAGCGGGGGATACGAGGTCCAGCCCGAGTTGGCGGCGCCGCCCGGCACGAAAAAGCTGGCCAGCATGACGACCCCGCCCGCGAAATACACCCAGTAACTCATCATGTTGAGTTTGGGGAAGGCCATGTCTGGAGCCCCGATCTGCAGGGGCATGACGTAGTTCCCGAACGCGCCGACCGCGAGAGGTACCACCCCGAGGAACACCATGATCGTCCCGTGCATCGCCCCGAGGGAGTTGTAAAACTCCGGGAGCATGATGCCGTCGGGCATGGAGAGCTCGTCGGTGGTGAGGTAGTAGATCATCCAGCCCAGGAGCAAAAAGACGGTCCCGACCAGCAGGTGGATGCCTGAGCGGAATTTCGAAAATCCCAGTATGATCAGCCCGACCACAACGAACGGCAGCGCGAACCTGATCGCCGGAACGGGTATGCCGGGGTACGCGAGCTGCCATCGCATCATCATCATCAGGGTGAACCCGAAGAGGAGGAACACCAGCGAGGTGACGCCGTACTGGATGCCGATGACCTTGTGGTCTGTGGAAAAGATGTACTTCCGCATTAAACTTTCCTCGTGGTGAGTGTGAGTACCCGCGGAATGGGCAAACCCCTCCACTGCAGCCTTGGAGAGTGGGTTGCTCATATTCTCTTTACCCTGTCCTGAATGATCGCGGGGGATGATCTCGGGTGATGCCTCCGCGGGACTATTTACCCTCGAACGTGAATTCCGCGGATTTCGTGTCGGATGCGCCGACGGAGATCTTCATGGTCTTCGTGCCGAATTTTTCGTGCCATGCCTCGACTTCATATTCGCCGGCCGGAAGATCCTTGATCGTAAACGCTCCCCTGTCGTCGGAGACCGCGAAATAGGGGTTGTCCATCACGCCCGCGTAGGCGGCCATCCAGTTGTGCACCTCGCATTTGATTTTCACCATGATCTCGGGGCTTGAGAACGACTGCAACATTTTCATCCCCTTCCTGGGCTGGGCGATGTTGAACTGCCTGTTGTTTTTCGGGAGGGCGTGGACGTTGTGAAGTGTTTCGTCGTCGTTGATGATTTCAATTTTTTGGTCGACCATCACGCCGAAAACGTGGGGGGAGTACTGGCAGCCGTTCTGCTCGAATTTCACCTTCTCCTTCGGCGCGGGATATTTCTTCTTGGGAAGACCGCTCTTGATAAAGACGAAAACGTTTTTCAGTGTATTATTGGGGTTGACGACAACCTGGTCCGAATAGACATCCTCGCCGCCATGGATTTTTTCGCACTTCTTGTCGGCCGTCATCTTGATTTTGACGGGTGCGATTTTTTCGCCCTTGAAATTGATTTTACCGGTGAGCGTTCCCGCCGTCAGGGCGGTTCCCATGAAGAGGGAGAGACCGAAGAGGATCGTGAACAGCTTTTTCATGATGGTGTATCTCCTGATGGATAATGTGTTAAAAAAGCGAATACGGCTTTCACGATAGGGGGGTGGAGGATGTCGAAAATATCGCGAAAAACCATTAATGCGACGTATAATAGCTAAATTATTCGATTATATCAACTTTTTTTGCTGACCCCGGATACCAATCAGTTTACCTGGAGGAGATCATTGATAAAAAATTTGTGATTATGGCCTTTAATCGGTAAATTTGTAACCATTTTTTTAATGAACTCATCCATTCGCCGTCACATTTATTTGGAGATCTCGTGGAACTCTCACTGACCCTCGGCTGCAGCGTCTTCGCGCTTCTTTTCGCCATCTACCTTGCGCGCTGGGTCCTGAAGCAGGACGACGGGACTCCCCAGATGAGGATAATATCGGACGCCATCAGGGAGGGGGCGGAGGCGTTCCTGGCGCGGCAGTACCGGACGATCTTCCTTCTGACAGTTCCGGTGGCCGCAACCATCTTCATTCTCTACGCGTTCATCCGTCCGGCGTCCTCCTACGACCCGGTACCGGTGAATTCCATGGCACTCTACACGGCCGGGTCGTTCATCTTCGGCGCGCTCTGCTCGGGCGTCGCCGGTTTCGTGGGAATGTTCGTTTCGATCAGGGCCAACATCCGGACCGCGTCGGCGTCCCGGACGAGCATCGACCGCGGACTCCGGATCGCCCTGAGGGGAGGGGCCGTCTCCGGTCTCTTCGTCGTGGCGATGAGCCTCCTCGGGGTGGGAGGCCTCTACTTCCTCATGTCCGAACTCGGCGTCCCCGGGCATGACATTCCCCTGCTCATCGTCGGGTACGGGTTCGGGGCGAGTTTTGTCGCCCTCTTCGCCCAGCTCGGCGGAGGCATCTACACCAAGGCGGCTGACGTGGGCGCCGATCTCGTCGGTAAAGTTGAGGCGGGGATCCCGGAAGACGACCCCCGCAACCCCGCGGTGATCGCCGACCTGGTCGGGGACAACGTCGGGGACTGCGCCGGACGCGGCGCCGACCTCTTCGAATCCACCGCCGCCGAAAATATCGGCGCGATGATCCTCGGAGCCACGCTCGCCTACAACGCCCAGTCGATGATGGGAATCACGTTTGCAGGGGGTGTGGTGGGGGTGATGCTCTTCCCGCTGGTGGCGCGCGCGTTCGGCTTGATCGCCTCGATCATCGGCGTGATGGTCGTGAAGACGAAAGAGGATGGCGACCCGATGACCGCCCTGAACAGGGGTTATTACCTCACCACTTTCCTGGCCGCCATCGGCTTTGGCGCGGGCTGCTACTGGCTGCTGGACGCCCCCCAGGCCCCCGATGCGTGGTGGCACTTCTGGCTCTGCGGACTGGTCGGCCTCGCGACGGCGATGGTGTTCGTCTATATCACACAATATTACACCGAGTATAAGTACCGCCCGGTGAAGGAGATCGCCACGGCATCGCAGACCGGCCCCGCCACGAATATCATCGCCGGATTTGCGGTCGCCCTTGAGTGCACGGCGCTCCCGGTGCTGGCGATCTCTGTCGCCATCATCGGTTCGTATTACCTCGGGCTTTCGAGCGGCCTGCCGAACGCCGGCCTCTTCGGGACGGCGGTTGCCACGATGGGCATGCTCGGGACGGCGGCCTACATCCTGGCCATGGACACCTTCGGGCCTATCGCAGACAACGCGGGAGGCATCATCGAGATGAGCCGGCAGCCGGAGGAGATCCGCCGGAAAACGGACCGTCTCGACGCCGTCGGCAACACGACCAAGGCGCTCACGAAGGGATACGCCATCGGGAGCGCGGCGCTGGCGGCATTCCTGCTCTTTTCGGCGTACCTGGACGAAGTCGAGCATTATAATCCGGCCTTCAAGCGGGTGATCAACATCGCCGAGCCCGAAATCTTCGTCGGGGGCCTGCTCGGGGCGATGCTGATTTTCCTCTTCGCCGCGCTGGCCGTCAGGGCGGTCGGAAGGGCCGCCTATTATGTCATCAACGAAGTCCGCCGCCAGTTCCGGGAGAACCCCGGAATCCTCGAGGGGACGGTGAAGCCCGATTACCGGCAGGCGGTGGACATCGTCACCAGCGGCGCGCTGAAGGAAATGGTCCTCCCCGGTCTTCTGACGATCGCGATGCCGATCGCGGTGGGAATGATCTTCAAACTCTTCGGCCTGGGCGCGCAGGCGGTTGCGGCGATGCTGATGGTCGGGACGATGGCGGGCATCCTGGTGGCCACAATGCTCAACAACGGCGGTGGCGCCTGGGATAACGCCAAGAAGTTCATCGAGACCGGCATGTATGGCGGAAAAGGATCGGACACGCACAAAGCCGCGGTGGTCGGCGATACGGTCGGTGATCCGTTCAAGGACACAGCAGGACCGTCGTTGCATGTCGTCATCAAACTGCTCAGCACCATTACGCTCGTCCTGGCGCCTTTTTTCATTTAGCAATCATGATATTGCAGGCATGAAGTAACCCCCTTTCTACCTGTCCGTTGCAGGGGGTTCACTTCAGTCGAAGCGGAGATACAATTGGGTGGTCACCTCTTTATTGATGGCGAATACTCATACCAGGGTTAGTCCGATCCAGTCCTCTGAACTGGATTGCTTCCGCGAGATGTTCGGCGCGAATCGCGTCCGAGCCCCCGAGATCGGCGATTGTGAGGGCCACCCTCAGTATCCGGTCATAGGCT